>NZ_JAQGFU010000130.1:0-12273 GCF_030078455.1 Klebsiella sp. Ech2A
GGCCGCCGCGGTCGGCGGGTTTACTATCGCCACCACGCCGCTGCCGCTGCGGGAAGTGGCGGCTGCCTGGCCACGCGACAACAGCCAGAAGCGCAGCGTTTTCGTGATCGATTAAAAAAAATCACTTCCGCACAAAAGATGGGGTTGATATCTTAAATGAGAAACATTATCTTTCTCATTACCGAATAGTTGAGCAAAACACTCAGGTATTCGGTACGACATTGCTCACATTGCTTCCAGTATTTTTCGCCCGCATCCGTTGCGGGCTTTTTTTTGTCCTTATTCTCCCTGACGACATACGCTAAGCACCCGCTGACGCAACCAGCGGTGGCCGGGCTCCTGCTCCTGTCGGGGATGCCACATCTGCGAAACGGTGATTTCCGGCGTCTGCACCGGCAGCTCAAAAACGGCGATATCGGCCGCAGGGGCGTCGCCAATATAGGATGCCGGCACCAGCGCAATCAGCTGCGAACGGCGGGCAACCGCCAGCGCGGCGGCAAAGCTGGGCACCACGGCGACAATCTTACGCTGCAGGCCGAACCCGGCGAGGGCATCATCAACCGGCCCCCGCACCATGCCATGACGAGAAGTAATCACGTGCCCGCAGGAGATATACGCTTCCCGGGTCATGTGCGCCGGCTGCGCCAACGGGTGGCTCTTCGCCAGCACGCCGACGAAGCGATCGCGAAACAGCGCCTGCAGGCGGATTTCCGGCCCCATATTCTTGAGTACGCCAATCTCGAGGTCCACCCGCCCCTCGCGCAAAAACTGCGGATCTTTTTCGCTCTTAGCCACAAAGGTGAGCGTCACGCCCGGCGCATCCCGCGCGCAGGCGGCAATCAACGCCGGAGCAAAGGTTTCGACGAAGCCTTCGTTGGTGCGCAAGGTAAAGGTTTGCTCCAGCGTCGGGAGATGGAGCGGCGAAAGCGACGCGTTCAGGACCGAACGCACCTCGAACAGTGCATTCTGCGCGCGCGCTTTGATATTTTGCGCATGCGGGGTTAGCACCATTTTACGCCCTGCCCTGACCAGCAGCGGATCGCCGGTCGCGTCGCGCAGGCGGGTGAGCGTCCGGCTCATTGCCGATGCGCTGAGCCCCAGCCGTCGCGCCGCCGCGGCCACGCTCTCTTCGGCCAGCAGCGCGTCGAGGGCAACGAGAAGATTAAAATCGGGATCGGTCATAAGGTATCCTGCCGTAAGATATGGCGTGCGGTGCATGTTAACAGTGTATATGCTGCGCCTTCCGCCTGATATAGCCTATGACTATAGTCAGATCCTCACTCTTTACTGCGGATTTCGACTATGACCCCTCTGAATCATCACAGCATTTTAATCGTCGGCGCCTCTCGCGGGCTGGGCCACGCCATGGCCGCCGAGTTTTTGCAGCACGGCTGGAACGTAATCGGTACCGTACGCGATATTGAGCACCCTACGCCGCTTCACCAGCTCGCCCGGGATAACCCCGGCCGGGTGCGCCTTGAAACGCTGGACGTCTGCAACGACAAGCAGATGGCCGCCCTGGACCACAGGCTCTCGGGAAGCCGCCTGGAGATGCTCTTTGTCAATGCCGGAACCACCAACCGCGATCCTTCGCAGACCATCGGCGAAATCTCCACAGAGGAGTTTATGCAGGTGATGCAGACCAATGCCCTGGCGCCAATGCGCGTCATAGAGCGCCTGCAGCGCCACGTGATCCCGTCAGGATTGCTCGGCGTGATGTCTTCCGGACAGGGAAGTCTCGGCAATAACCTTAGCGGGCAGCGCGAGCTGTACAGAGGCAGCAAGGCCGCGCTGAATATGTTTATGCGCAGCTTTGCCGCCCGCGCGGCCTCTGCGACGCATCCGATGGTGGCGATGGCGCCGGGCTGGATCCGCACCGCGCTGGGCGGCATAGCTGCGCCGCTGACCATCGAGGAGACCATCCCCAGCCTGGTCAAGGTGCTGCTGGAGAAACGCCAGCGTCCGGGGCTGGAGTATCTGGATTATCAGGGCCGCACCGTGCCGTGGTGATGGGTACAGAACGGCTGGCGGGGTAAGGCACAGAGGCATCTAGAGCCGGTAGGAGCCACAGCAGGCCCTGGTCATACAACGACCAGGGCTACAAGAAGCTGAGAACCGGTAACATCGGGATTTGTTCATCAACGGGAAGCAGCTTAGCCCTTTTGCGGGTTCGAAAAATAGCCCGCTTTCTACACGGGATAACCCACCGAAAACGACTTAAGTTCTGCATAAGCGTCAAGACGGTCTGTATGTAACGCCTGATTTTATTTTATACTTAAAAAATATGGGATTAGGACAGGAACCAAAGCGGTGAAATTCGCAAAGTGGTTAAAACGTATCGTATTCTCCTTACTTCTCTTAGTGGTTGGCGCTATTGGGATACGGCTGTATGACATTCAGCGCGGACCCGACCTGCAGCTCTGGCATACGTACGTCCCTGATGAGATGGACGCCGATGAAATCGACAGCGCAGACTGGAACGATTACATCAAGAGAGAAAATTCGCTCTTCAACGAAGTTAAACGTAACGTCACGGATAAGCTTGATGTCCAACAGCAAACTGAACTGAATCGTTACTATGCCGATAGTCCTATCTATCCGGACAAATTCCCAACAAACTGGAATCGGTCTTACATTATGATGCCGGACGCCAGGCCCAAAGGGGCCGTGGTGCTGTTGCATGGTCTGACGGATACCCCCTACAGCCTAAGGCATATTGCCAATAACTACCGTCAGCATGGCTATATCGCCATTGGGATCAGATTACCGGGGCACGGCACTGTCCCCGCGGGGTTGACCGACGTGAACTGGCAGGACTGGCTTGCCGCAACGCGCCTTGCCGTGAGAGAAGCGCAAAAGCTTGCTGGTCATGATGTGCCGCTGCATATAGTCGGATTTTCCAATGGCGGTGCTCTGGCAATGAAATATACGCTGGACGCACTGGATAATCCCGGCCTGGCTAAGCCACAGCGCGTGATCCTGATTTCGCCGATGATTGGTATTACAAGCTTCGCGCGCTTTTCCGGCCTGGCGGGCTGGCCTGCGTTTCTACCCGCATTCGCCAAAGCCGCATGGTTAGGCATAATGCCGGAGTTCAATCCGTTTAAATATAACTCATTCCCGACCAATGCCGCCCGCCAGTCGTTCCTGCTGACAAAGGCGCTTCAGAGCCAAATTGTCACTGACTCGCGTAATAGAAAAATGGCAAGCCTACCTCCGGTACTGACATTTCAATCGGTCATGGATTCAACCGTCAGTACGCGGGCGATCGTTACGGCGTTGTACAACCGTTTACCGGATAACGGCAGTGAAATCGTGTTGTTCGATTTGAATCATGCGGTGAGGTTTAATTCGTTATTACGCAGAACATCTTACACCGCGCTGTCCCGGTTGCTCCCTGCAGCTCCGCGGCTTTATAAAACCACGATCATCACTAACGCGAATCCCGGCACGACAGAGATGGAGATCCGCACAACGCCTGCCGGGAAAACAGAACAATCCGTGGAAACCCTGCAGGGGCAGCGCTATTTGCCGGACGTCTACTCCCTTTCCCACGTTGCTCTCCCCTTCCCTTTAAGTGACTCCTTATATGGACGCTATCCGCATCCGCTGAATCAATATGGTATCAGCCTGGGGACATTTGCTGCCCGTGGCGAGCGCTCGGTGCTTGTTGTTGGGCTGGATTCACTCATGCGCCAGTCTTCAAATCCATTCTTCCCCTATATGATTACGCGGATCGATGAAGGAATTGACGCCGGTGCCGCCGCTCCCGGCAGCGATTGATTTCGGCTGCGGCGTCGAAAGAGCCGGTCGCACCGGCAAGGCGGGCCATATAATGACCCGCCTTGCCGGGATTTTGCAGTAGAAATCAGAACCGGTATCCCGCAGAGAACATAAACACCCACGGATCGATGCGGGTGCTGACCTTCTGGTCCACGCCGCCGGCTTTAAATTTCACATCGGTGTCGATATCCATGTACCACACCGACATATTGAGCAGCCAGTCGCGGTTAATCAGATAGTCCAGACCTACCTGCCCGGCGGCGCCCCACGAATCCTTGAGGCTCAGATCGGAGAGCCCGGCCTCTTTGCCGGTGTCGTTAAAGTCTTCGTTAAAGAAGGTGGTGTAGTTAATACCGGCGCCGATATAAGGGCGCACCTTGCTCTGCGCATCGCCGAAGTACCACTGCGCCATCAGGGTTGGCGGCAGCTGGTGTACCGTGGCGATGGTGCCCGTCGGGCCGGTGCCAACCTTATGGCGGAACGGCGTGGCCGCCAGCAGCTCGATGCCGATATTATCCGTCGCCATATAGGTGAAGGTTAATCCCAGCTGCGTGTTATTGCTGACGTTAAAGCTGCCCAGACTGTTTAACACGTTGTCAGAACCTTCCGTCGGACGAACGGTGGCCGAACCTGCGCGAATGAAAAACTCTCCGGCTTCGTGCGCCCAGACGCCCCCGGAAAGCGTACTCAAAATTAATCCTACCGCTGCTAACTTCTTCATACCCACTTCCTCATTATGGTTATTCAGCGCGGAGAATATACCCACAATGAGTTAGGTTTGATCCAACATAGATCACAGAAAATCATTAGTTTTAACATTTGTTGATCCAGATTAATTTTTGCAGCAGGATGCAATAAGCAAATGATTAAGCAGATCAATTTTCGCCATATTCCGTCGCCGGCGTACCGGTACCCCGCTTTTACGGCGACAGCGCCCGCGGCAAAAGCCATACTCAGCGGGATACGGCGCTCACTCCTCTTTACAAAGATATACTTAGCCTGGCGTGAGCAGAGGCTGCTACGCTGAAGCGATTTGCGGTACAATCGCCGGCTAGTTAACACCTGCAATACTCAAGGAGAGTGCATGTCTATCACGGCGAAGTCCGTCTACCGTGACACGGGAAATTTTTTTCGTAATCAGTTCATTACCATTTTGCTGGTTGCGCTGTTGTGCGCGCTAATAACGGTAGTCCTTGGCCACGCGTTCTCACCCAGCGAAGAGCAGCTCTCGATTCTGAGCGAAGGCGATAATCTGGCGGGTAGCGCAGGCTTGTTTGAGCTGGTACAGAACATGACGCCGGAGCAGCAGCAGGTTCTGCTGCGCGCCTCTGCGGCCTCAACCTTCTCCGGACTGGTGGGTAACGCCATTCTTGCAGGCGGCGTGCTGCTGATGATTCAGTTGGTCTCCGCCGGGCAGCGCGTCAGCGCTCTGCGCGCGATTGGCGCCGCGGCGCCGGTTCTGCCGAAGCTGCTGTTGCTGATCCTGTTCACCACCTTCCTGGTGCAGATTGGGATGATGCTGGTGCTGGTGCCGGGCGTGCTGTTAGCCATCGTGCTGGCCTTTGCCCCGATTATGCTGGTGCAGGATAAGCTGGGCATCCTCAGCGCGATGCGCGGCAGCATCCGCCTGGCGTGGGCAAATATGCGCCTGGTGGCGCCGGCGGTGCTCGGCTGGCTGCTGGCCAAAACCGCGCTGCTGCTGCTGGCTTCCAGCTTTGCGGTGCTGACGCCAAACGTCGGCGCGGTGGTAATTAATACCATCAGCAACCTGATTTCCGCGCTGTTGCTGATCTATTTATTCCGCTTGTATATGCTTATCCGCAACTAAATTTAACCAGGGTCGGGAAACCTCCCGACCCGCACTGAACTACGGAACCTATGCATGAAGCAGTTTCTGGATTTTTTACCGCTGGTCGTCTTCTTCGCATTCTATAAGCTCTACGATATCTACGCCGCCACCACGGCGCTGATTGTCGCCACCGCGATAGTGCTGATCTACACCTGGGTGCGCTATCGCAAAATTGAGAAAATGGCGCTGATCACCTTCGTGCTGGTCGCCGTTTTTGGCGGCCTGACGATCTTCTTCCATAACGACGAGTTTATTAAATGGAAGGTGACCGTCATCTACGTGCTGTTCGCCGGCGCCCTGCTGTTCAGCCAGTGGGTCATGAAAAAGCCGCTGATTCAGCGGATGCTCGGCAAAGAGCTCACGCTGCCGCAGCACGTGTGGTCACGTTTAAACCTCGCCTGGGCGGTGTTTTTCATCCTCTGCGGGCTGGCAAATATCTACATTGCGTTCTGGCTGCCGCAGAACATTTGGGTCAACTTCAAGGTCTTTGGCCTGACCGCCCTGACTCTGGTCTTCACTCTGCTGAGCGGCGTCTATATCTACCGCCATATGCCGCAGGATGACAAGTAATCGATAAAGGCCCGTCGCGCTGATTGCGCGTTTAACGCTAAAAAGCACGCCTGCGGATTCAAAAAACGCAAAGCGTGCTTTTTTTTGCGCGCCGCTGCGCAGGTTTGCGGCAATACCCGGTCTAGGGTTTGTTCCTGCTGAGGGCGGCAAACCAATCATACTTTTGCCGCGTGCCGATCTCTTTTTCTCCCTCATCTAACTTGATGAGAAATCTGCGCTTATTGATGTCGTCGAGGTTAAAGAAGTAAGGCGCCAGGCGCTGCGATAAGGCCCCGTACATTGCCTGGGCGATCCCTTCCCCAGCCTCTTCCCCGTACTTCTCGAATTCATCTTTTATCGCCTGGAAATCGTCGTTCATGCTCGCGTCCTCAACTTATACAGAGGGAGTGAGTATGATTTAGCCGCCATACATTTTCCATACCCCTTAATTTTTAGCCGACCCGGCGCCGGCTAACGGCCAGAGCAGCGAGGGCTATTCTCACGCGGCGGTTTTCATAGTAGCATCGCGCCAGATCTTCATTGACCATGACAGAGTACAGAATGACAACAACGGATCTCGCCCCCAAGGGCGAAATGGTTTTACGCACCCTGGCAATGCCGGCAGATACCAACGCGAATGGCGATATTTTTGGCGGCTGGCTGATGTCGCAGATGGATATCGGCGGCGCGATTATGGCCAAAGAGATTGCCCACGGCCGCGTGGTTACCGTCCGCGTGGACGGCATGACCTTTTTGCGCCCGGTGGCCGTCGGCGACGTGGTGTGCTGCTACGCCCGCTGCGTAAAGCGCGGCAATACCTCGATCACCATTAATATTGAAGTGTGGGTGAAGAAGGTCTCATCTGAGCCTATTGGCCAGCGCTACAAGGCAACGGAAGCGCTGTTTATTTACGTGGCGGTGGATGGCCAGGGCAAGCCGCGGGCCATTCCCGGCGAGTGAACCATTGCCCGGCAAGCCGGGCAATTTCTCGCTTACAGGAAGCCGAGCAGAGAAAAGAAGAAGTAGCCGATGACAATAATCACCACCGGCAGAACGTACAGCGGGAAGTACTGCACCAGGATAGTGTGGCGCGGCACCACGATACGTTCGCCGATTTGCTCCCGCGTCAGCCCTTCCGCGCCTTTGGCCTGTTCCAGAATCAGCTGATCCTCAACCCCTTCGCGAAGGAATTTCGCCTGGCGGCTCATGCGCGCGCCGGATGCCTGCAGCGCCATCCCGACGAAGACCAGAATATAGATTATCCAGAAGCCAACGTTGAGGCCGTGCTTAAAGTCCGGCAGCGGCGAGTTGTACCAGAAAAAGTTAAGAAACGGCGTATTAAACCGCATCATTTCAATCATGACGTGCGCAAAATCCATCATCACCGCGTCAATACCCGGCTTCTTCTCGCTGTGCTCATACATAAACTTCAGTACGGAAATCAGCGTCGATAGTATCGCCGGAATAAAGATGACCCACCCCAAAATACGTTTAAGTACTGCAATGCGTCCAGCTTGTTGATACGTCATGGGTTCCCCTTGTTTAAGACGCCTTCACTGCCAAGAACCAACCGGTCAGGTTCTAAGTCTACCTTCACTGGCGAATTTCGCCCACTAAAGCGCGGTATGATATACCATGAACGCAAATTGGTTATCGACTTACGCTACAGGAGAGGGACATATGTCAGCCAGGCGCCAAATTCATGCCGCAATCTTCGATATGGATGGATTACTGATTGATTCTGAGCCGCTATGGGATCGGGCGGAGCTGGAGGTGATAGCCAGCCTCGGTGTGGATATCAGCCGTCGCGGCGAACTGCCCGATATTCTCGGGTTACGCATCGATTTAGTGGTGGACCTGTGGTTTGCGCAGCAGCCGTGGAGCGGACCGGACCGCGCCGACGTGACCGCGCGGATCATCAGCCGGGCTATCGAGCTGGTGGAAGCCTCGCGCCCGCTGCTGCCGGGCGTGCGCGAGGCCGTGGCGCTGTGCAAGGCCCAGGGGCTGAAGATCGGCCTCGCCTCCGCCTCGCCGCTGCGAATGCTGGAAAAAGTGCTCACCATGTTTGAGCTGCGCGACCAGTTTGACGCCCTGGCCTCCGCCGAGCTGCTGACCTACAGCAAGCCGCATCCGCAGGTCTATCTCGACTGCGCGGCAAAGCTCGGCGTCGATCCGATGCACTGCGTGGCGCTGGAGGACTCGATTAACGGCATGATCGCCTGTAAAGCGGCGCGCATGCGCTCAATCGTCATCCCCGCCGAGGAGCATAGCCACGACCGCCGGTTTGCCCTCGCCGACGTTAAGCTAACGACGCTGGCGGCGCTTAGCGTCAGCGACCTGCGCGGCTAACTTGCCGGCGTGATGAGGGAGCAGCGGCTGCCTCATCACATAAAATAAAACACCGTTTCATTTTTAATTGTATTTTCCCGCAGGTCCCTCTATGCTGGCCGTAACGGCGTGTACTCACGCATACATCAGCATATGGAGGGACATATGGGACTTAACGCCTTCGATCTTACGGGTAAGGTCGCGATCGTGACGGGATGTGACACTGGGCTGGGTCAGGGAATGGCCGTCGGGCTTGCCGAGGCCGGGTGCGATATCGTCAGCGTCAACCGTAAGATCCCGCACGAAACCGCCGAAAAAGTCCAGGCGCTGGGTCGCCGCTTCTGCGCCGTTCAGGCGGATCTCAGCCGCCAGGACGAGATAAGCCAGATCGTGGCGACGGCCGTTACCGCCATGGGTCGGATAGATATTCTGGTCAACAATGCCGGGACGATTCGTCGCGCCGACGCGCTCGACTTTAGCGAGCGCGACTGGGACGACGTCATGAACCTCAACCTGAAGTCGGTGTTCTTTTTGTCCCAGGCGGTCGCCCGGCAGTTTATTCAGCAGGGCGGCGGCGGCAAGATAGTTAACATCGCCTCGATGCTCTCCTTCCAGGGCGGAATTCGCGTCCCCTCCTATACCGCCTCAAAGAGCGGCGTGCTCGGCCTGACCCGCCTGATGGCCAACGAATGGGCGGAATATGGAATTAACGTTAACGCCATCGCGCCGGGCTATATGGCAACCAATAATACCCGGCAGCTGCGCGACGATAGCGAGCGCAGTAAAGAGATCCTCGACCGCATCCCCGCCGGGCGCTGGGGACTGCCGGACGATTTGCAGGGACCGGTGGTGTTCCTCGCCTCCGCCGCGGCGGATTACGTGAACGGCTACACTCTGGCGGTGGACGGCGGGTGGCTGGCACGCTGACAATTTTGTGACAAAGAGTTACACCGTCACCTCTTTCGCACACTGTATAAAAACCCTATACTGTATGAATTGACAGTTTAGGGTTTTCATCATGACGGCGGAAGGCCATCTCTTCTTTTCTATCGCCTGTGCGGTATTTGCTAAAAATGCGGAACTCACGCCCGTGCTGGCACAGGGCGACTGGTGGCATATTGTCCCGTCCGCGGTGCTGACCTGCCTGCTGCCCGATATCGATCACCCTAAATCATTTCTCGGCCAGCGGCTGAGCTGGATCTCCAGACCGGTAGCGCGCGCGTTTGGCCATCGGGGATTCACCCACAGCCTGCTGGCGGTATTCGCGGCGATCACCCTGTTCTATCTGAAAGTCCCGGAAAGCTGGTTTGTGCCCGCCGACGCGCTGCAGGGGCTAGTGCTCGGCTACCTCAGCCATATTCTTGCCGATATGCTGACTCCCGCAGGAGTGCCGCTGCTGTGGCCCTGCCGCTGGCGTTTTCGCCTGCCCATCCTGGCGCCGCGCAAGGGCAACCAGCTGGAGCGCGCGCTGTGCATGGCGCTGTTTGTCTACGCGGTATGGATGCCGCAGACTTTCGCCGACAATAGCGCCGTTCGCTGGTCATCCGGCATGATTAATACGCTGCAGATAACTTTCAATCGCTTTATTAGTCAGCAGACCGGACGATAAATAGACGAAATAGCAAATTAGTTATAATCAATTCCATTTGAATATAAGTAATGAATTCCGCTTCTGCTAACCTTGCGCCATAAGAGCTGGTCCACAGGCCAGCCCGGGTAATAAAAAGATATCAGGAGAACGGGGATGAACTTTCCACTTATAGCGAACGTTATCGTGTTCGCGATTTTGCTGTTTGCGCTGGCCCAAACCCGCCACAAACAGTGGAGCCTTGCCAAAAAAGTACTGGTCGGTCTGATCATTGGCGTCGTATTCGGTCTTGCGCTGCAGCTGATTTACGGCTCCGACAGCCAGGTACTGAAAGATTCCATTCAATGGTTCAATATCGTTGGCAACGGCTACGTACAGCTGCTGCAGATGATCGTCATGCCGCTGGTGTTCGCGTCTATTCTGAGCGCCGTCGCGCGCCTGCACAACGCTTCGCAGCTGGGTAAAATCAGCTTCCTGAGCATTGGCACCCTGCTGTTCACCACCCTTATCGCCGCCCTGGTGGGCGTACTGGTGACCAACCTGTTTGGCCTGACCGCCGAAGGTCTGGTGCAGGGGAGCGCGGAAACCGCCCGCCTGAACGCCATTCAGAGCAACTACGCCGGTAAGGTCGCGGACCTCAGCGTTCCGCAGCTGATCCTCTCCTTCGTGCCGAAGAACCCGTTTGCCGACCTGACGGGCGCTAACCCGACCTCTATCATCAGCATCGTTATCTTTGCTGCCTTCCTCGGCGTCGCTTCCCTGAAGCTGCTGAAGGATGACGTCGCTAAAGGCCAGCGCGTTCTGACCGCCATCGACACCCTGCAGGCCTGGGTGATGAAGCTGGTGCGCCTGGTAATGCAGCTGACGCCGTACGGCGTGCTGGCGCTGATGACCAAAGTCGTGGCGGGCTCCAACCTGCAGGACATCATCAAGCTCGGCAGCTTCGTTGTCGCCTCCTACCTCGGCCTTGGCATCATGTTCGTGGTCCACGGGCTGCTGCTGGCGGTGAACGGCGTGAGCCCGCTGAAATACTTCCGCAAGGTGTGGCCGGTGCTGACCTTTGCCTTCACCAGCCGCTCCAGCGCCGCGTCGATTCCGCTGAACGTGGAAGCGCAAACCCGTCGTCTGGGCGTACCGGAATCTATTGCCAGCTTCTCCGCCTCCTTTGGCGCCACGATCGGTCAGAACGGCTGTGCCGGCCTCTATCCGGCCATGCTGGCGGTGATGGTCGCCCCCACCGTCGGGATCAACCCGCTCGACCCGCTGTGGATTGCCACCCTCGTCGGCATCGTGACCGTGAGCTCCGCCGGTGTCGCCGGCGTTGGCGGCGGCGCAACCTTCGCCGCGCTGATCGTCCTGCCGGCGATGGGCCTGCCGGTAACCCTGGTCGCGCTGTTAATTTCGGTTGAGCCGCTGATCGATATGGGCCGCACCGCGCTGAACGTCAACGGCTCAATGACCGCCGGTACCCTGACCAGCCAGTGGCTGCGCCAGACCGATAAAACCATTCTTGAGAGCGAAGACGACGCCGAACTGGCGCATCGCTAGCCTCAGGTTGGAATAAAAAAAACCGCAGATAGCGCGCGCTACCTGCGGTTTTTTTATTGCTCAATTCTGCGCTCAGGGAGCCAGTTCGTTTTCCTGCCGGGTTTGCATCGCCCAGCGCTGCGCCGATTCCGGCACGCTAAACGGCGGAGAACGACGAAAGTGCTCTCCGAGCAAAATAAAGGCAACGTACTTCCCCCGCAGCAGCCACACGTCGCGAAAACCGTCCATTTTGACGGCGTGTTCCGGCGGCGCTGGCTCCGCTCGAGGCACGTAGCTAATGACAGGGCGATTTTGTTGGCGAAGTGTTTTCATAGCGTATGGATTCACTAAACAAAGCGGGAACAGAACCGCCATCATAGCCGAAAATCCCCCTTTGCGTCGCCCCCTGCTTGCCGCTCGTTTTGCTCCGGCAAGGCACGATGTCCGTAATGTTCTATAGTTAGAAGGGTTTTGGTTCAGCAACGACCATTTTCAGTAATGGAGACAGGAGACGAGCAATGTCTGATAAACACCATAACCCACAGTCCCATCGGTCGTCGGTAGACGATGACCGCGAAGCGAAACCCGGTCTTGATTCGCTGGCCCCTGATGACCAGCAGTGGCGCCCAACCCCGCACCCCACCGCCCC
>NZ_JAQGFU010000131.1:0-12173 GCF_030078455.1 Klebsiella sp. Ech2A
GCATTTCGCCCGGAGAACGGCGGCGAACGCCCGCGATATCCGGTGATATACTGGAGAGTACGCGATGGCAGGGATACGACAAGCCGCCTGTGCTGACCGTGAAAGTTGACGCCCATGAACGCAGCGGCAGCGCCGATGTCGCCCGCTGGATGTCCGCTATTGCTGAAAAATAGCGTGACACAGGGGGTCGTCAGTGGGATATAATTCTCGGCTAAATTTGAGTTATTTTGAAATAACAACACTAACTACATGATTGTTAAAGTAAAAATAAGCAATAACGATAAGGATTAAAGCTATGGGTTTTCTTTCCGGTAAGCGCATTCTGGTGACTGGCGTTGCCAGCAAACTGTCCATCGCCTACGGTATTGCGCAAGCAATGCACCGTGAAGGGGCTGAACTGGCGTTCACCTATCAGAACGACAAGCTGAAAGGTCGTGTGGAAGAATTTGCTGCGGCACTGGGTTCCAACATCGTACTGCCGTGCGACGTGGCTGAAGATGAGAGCATTGAGTCTCTGTTCACCGAACTGACTAAAGTATGGCCGAAATTCGACGGTTTCGTTCACTCAATCGGTTTCGCACCGGCCGATCAGCTGGACGGCGACTACGTTAACGCGGTAACTCGTGAAGGTTTCAAAATCGCTCACGACATCAGCGCCTACAGCTTTGTGGCGATGGCGAAAGCCTGCCGCGAGATGCTGAACCCGGGCTCCGCCCTGCTGACGCTCTCCTACCTGGGCGCAGAGCGCGCGATCCCTAACTACAACGTGATGGGCCTGGCTAAGGCGTCTCTGGAAGCGAACGTACGCTATATGGCGAACGCGATGGGTCCGGAAGGCGTGCGCGTCAACGCCATCTCCGCCGGTCCGATCCGTACCCTGGCAGCATCCGGGATTAAAGATTTCCGTAAAATGCTGGCCCACTGCGAAGCCGTCACCCCGATTCGTCGTACCGTGACCATCGAAGATGTCGGCAACAGCGCAGCGTTCCTGTGCTCTAACCTCTCTGCTGGCATCTCCGGTGAAGTGGTTCACGTTGACGGCGGCTTCAGCATTGCCGCCATGAACGAGCTGGAACTGAAATAAGTTCTTCGCCCTCCTCACGCCGGTGAGGAGGGTTTTACTCTGCTGCTGACGACCTTTCGCACCATCTCTCCCGCTCTGTTATTCCAATCAGCTATTTGTTAGCACGTATCAATATTTTCTCCTGCTCCAGGGTTACGCCAGGATAGTTATGCATAGATGGCCCACAGAAGTGCGGCCGGACACATATCGATCAAGGAACGCCCATGGAGCAACGCCGCGTGTATGGCAAAAACCACTGGTATCACGAGACCCAGTCAACAATCTGCCCGGTGGATGTATTACCGCTCGTCCCTGAAGCCGCTTATGTCGAAGACCGTTTTTTACTCGACCTGACGTTGCCCGCGGAGCTGCTCCACGCGCATGCGGGCTGGCTGGCGCCGGCTCGATGTTTGGCCGATGCGCTCTTTCCGACCTCAGTGACGGCGAATCGTCTGCAAACTTTTAGCGCCTACGATCGCCTGAGCACGGCGCTAACCGTCGCGCAGGTCTATGGCGTGCAGCGGCTGTGTAACCACTATGCGGCGCGCCTGGCGCCGCTGCCGGGCCCGGACTCATCCCGCGAGAGCAATCGTCGTCTGGCGCAGATCACGCAGTATGCGCGCCAGCTGGCCAGCTCGCCCTCGGTCATTACCGCCCTCTCCCGCAGCCAGCTGGACGAAGTGGGATTAACCAGCCGCGATATTATCCTGATTAACCAGATTATCGGTTTTGTCGGCTTCCAGGCCCGCGCGATCGCCACCTTCCAGGCGACGCTGGGCTTTCCGGTGCGCTGGATGCCGGGAATGCCGCAGCAGGAGGATGCGCCGGCAGAAGGCTTTGCCGCCGCCGACGTCGACTGGCTGGCCGACGTCAGCGACAGCGACCTGCGCTACGCTGATGACGATCGCCAGGCGCGGCTGGTCAGCTGGCAGCAACACCCCGGCCTCGCCGAGCTGGCGCCGCTGCTGGCGGTCCACGATGCTATCCTCAGCGCGCAGGATGAGCTGCTGACCCGACTGAGTGAAAATCAACCGTTTGCGCCGCTGGTCGCGCTGATTGCGGCGCGGATCAACGGCAGCGTTAGCTGCTTTAACGCCTGGGAGCGAGAATGGTCCGGCTCGCCGGCGTTTCCTGAGGCGCTCCGCCACGACGATCGTGCGCTTCAGGCGTGGGGCGAAAGGCATCAATCCGAGCGCGCAATCTATCTGGCGGTGCAGCTGTTAACCCGCTCCCCCGACCGCTTCAGCGCCGCTCAGCTAACGCCCCTCACTGAATACGGGCTTTCCCGAACGCAGGTTATCGATATTCTGGCCTGGTGCGGGCTGTGCGGCTGGATCAACCGGCTGAAAATCGCCCTCGGCAATGTGGGTCAACGGACGTAAAATGCCAAACAGCGCTTGCTGCAACAGGCATAATCGCGTAAAAATGACAGCCGCTCTTTTAGCCACGAAAATACCAAATTATGTTTCAGGACAACCCGCTGCTAGCGCAGCTTAAACAGCAACTGCATTCTCAGACTCCTCGCGTTGAAGGGGTCGTTAAGGGTACGGAAAAAGGCTTTGGCTTCCTCGAAGTTGACTCGCAGAAAAGCTATTTCATTCCGCCGCCGCAAATGAAAAAAGTGATGCACGGCGATCGTATTACCGCCGTGGTCCATACTGAAAAAGAACGTGAAAGCGCGGAGCCGGAAGAGTTGATCGAGCCTTTCCTGACGCGTTTCGTTGGTAAAGTGCATAAGAAAGACGATCGCCTGTCTATCGTTCCCGATCATCCGCTGCTGAAAGATGCCATTCCGTGCCGCGCCGATCGCAGCGTCAGCCACGATTTCAGCGAGGGTGACTGGGCGGTGGCCGAAATGCGCCGCCATCCGCTGAAAGGCGACCGCGGCTTCTATGCCGAATTAACCCAGTTCATCACCTTCAGCGACGACCACTTCGTGCCGTGGTGGGTTACCCTGGCGCGTCATAATCTGGAAAAAGAAGCGCCAGACGGCGTGGCTACCGAGATGCTGGACGAAGGGCTGGAGCGTCGCGACCTGACGGCGCTGGCGTTCGTGACCATCGATAGCGCCAGCACCCAGGATATGGACGATGCGCTGTATGTGGAAGCCGCCGCTGACGGCAAGCTGCAGCTGACCGTCGCGATCGCCGACCCGACCGCCTGGATTGCCGAAGGCAGCAAGCTGGACGACGCGGCAAAAATCCGCGCCTTCACCAACTACCTGCCGGGCTTTAACATCCCGATGCTGCCGCGCGAGCTCTCCGACGACCTGTGCTCCCTGCGCGCCAACGAAACGCGCCCGGTGCTGGCCTGTCGCATGATCCTCTCGGCCGACGGTACCATTGAAGACAATATCGAATTCTTCGCCGCCACCATTGAGTCGAAAGCGAAGCTGGCCTACGACAACGTCTCCGACTGGCTGGAGAATAGCGGCAGCTGGCAGCCCGAAAGCGAAGCCATCGCGCAGCAGATTACCCTGCTGCAGGATCTGTGCCTGCGCCGCAGCGAATGGCGTAAAACCCATGCGCTGGTGTTTAAGGACCGTCCGGACTACCGCTTCGTGCTGGGTGAAAAAGGTGAAGTGCTGGATATCGTTGCCGAGCCGCGCCGTATCGCCAACCGCATCGTCGAAGAGTCGATGATTGCCGCCAACATCTGCGCCGCTCGCGTGCTGCGCGACCGCCTGGGCTTTGGCGTTTACAACGTGCATACCGGCTTCGATCCGGCCAATACCGAACAGCTGGCCGCGCTGCTGAAGACCCACGACGTGCACGTCGATCCGCAGGAAGTGCTGACCCTTAACGGCTTCTGTAAGCTGCGCCGCGAACTGGACGCACAGCCGTCCGGCTTCCTCGATAGCCGCATCCGTCGCTTCCAGTCCTACGCCGAAATCAGCACCGAGCCGGGCCCGCACTTCGGCCTTGGCCTCGAAGCCTACGCCACCTGGACCTCACCGATTCGTAAGTACGGCGATATGATTAACCATCGCCTGCTGAAAGCCATCATTAAAGGTGAAACCATCGCGCGCCCTAATGATGACGTAGCGGTGCAGATGGCAGAACGCCGTCGTCTGAACCGGATGGCCGAACGCGACGTCGGCGACTGGCTGTACGCGCGCTACCTGAGCCCGAACGCCGGTACCGATACGCGCTTTGCGGCGGAAATTATCGATATCAGCCGCGGCGGCATGCGCGTGCGCCTGGTTGATAACGGCGCGGTCGCCTTTATCCCGGCACCGTTCCTGCACGCCGTCCGCGATGAGCTTGTCTGCAGCCAGGAAAACGGCACCGTGCAGATTAAAGGTGAAACCGTCTACAAGGTGACCGACGTTATCGACGTTAAGATTGCCGAAGTCAGAATGGAAACGCGCAGCGTTATTGCCCGGCCATTCGCCTGATACTGCACCTCAGCGGCTCCCGACTCAGGGAGCCGTTCTTTTTAGCCAATCTCCGTTCCCCACCCGCTCCTGCGCTAAAAACCTCCAGATGAGATAGGTTGTGCGATCTTTTCACTTCTCTTTTGCATCCGTTTTTTGCATCATTGATTTCATTCGCTTTTGTAACCAGGATAATACTATGTCTGATCTGAATGCCCGCCTGCTCGCCCAACGTATCGATACCGTGCTGGATATTCTGGTTGCCGGAGACTATCACTCCGCGATTCATAATCTGGAGATCCTCAAGGCGGAGCTGCAGGCTCTTGCTAACGATGAACCGGAAAGCAAGCCCGGTCAGCCGAAAGCCCCCTGGGAAATCTGACAGCCCCTCGCGCCGCAGCCGACCGTACAGCGTCGATTGCCCGTAAAATAGCCCCTAACTGTGATGTTGCTATGAACGCCCGACAACAAAGTATTTTGCAAATGGTCATCGATAAAGGCCGCATGAGCGTGGCCGAACTCGCGAAAATGACCGGTGTCTCTGAAGTGACCGTACGTCAGGATTTGAATCTGCTGGAAAAGCAGAGCTATCTGCGTCGTACCCACGGTTTTGCCGTGCCGCTGGATAGCGAGGACGTAGAAACCCGCATGATGACCTATTTCGCCATTAAGCGTGAGCTGGCTATGCGGGCCGCTGAGCTGGTTTCGCCCGGCGAGACGGTATTTATCGAAAACGGGAGCTGCAACGCCCTGCTCGCCCGGACGCTTGCCGAGCGCGGCGATATCACCATCATTACCGTCAGCAGCTATATTGCTCACCTGCTGAAAGAAACGCCTGGCGAGGTGATCCTCCTCGGTGGGATCTACCAGAAGCGCAGCGAGAGCATGGTCGGTCCGCTGACCCGGCAGTTTATCCAGCAGGTCCATTTCAGCAAAGCGTTCATTGGCATCGACGGCTGGCAGCTTGAGACCGGCTTTACCGGGCGGGATATGATGCGCGCGGACGTGGTTAACGCGGTGCTGGAGAAAGGCTGCGAGGCCATCGTGCTCAGCGACAGTTCAAAATTCAGCGCCGTACACCCTTACCCGCTCGGCCCGGTTGGGCGCTTCGATCGCATCATTACCGATAGCAACCTGCACGACACCGCCCGCCAGCAGCTGGCTGACAGCGGTTTAACCGTCGATATCGTCAACGTCGCCTGATCCGCCCCTCTTCTATTTTTTTCTTCGTCGCCCACTCAGGTGGGCGCAGGCCGCGCCACGTCTGAGAGTATTCCGAGCCCCCAATTAAGACTATTTACCTGCCGGTAAAATTTAAAGAAAGTAGAATTATTGTTAGCGATATAACAGGAAGTGACTATCACCCGCGTGATTAAAGTAACACCTGCGCAACTAAACTTCATGGAATAGCCCTTAACGCATAGTTCACGCTATGCTTAAAGGAAGTTGTATCCATGAATAGATTATTCAGGAGAAAAATATGATGACTTCAATGAGCAAAAAAATGGCTGCGGCAGTTCTGGCTGTAACAGTGGTAATGTCCCTGAGCGCGTGTTCTCACTGGTCAAAACGAGATCGTAATACCGCCATTGGCGCCGGTGCCGGCGCACTGGGCGGCGCGGTATTAACCGATGGCAGCACCCTGGGTACCCTGGGCGGCGCGGCGGTCGGCGGGATTATCGGTCACCAGGTAGGTAAATAAGCTTTAAATCAGTTCAAATAAAAAAATAACTGCTCGCAGATTTTCTGACTTACGCACCGGAAAAAATCAGGGCCACGGTATTTACCGTGGCCCTGTTGTTATTATCAGCCGCCGGCCAGCTTGACCTTCATGCCCTTAGCTTCGAGCAGCGATTTTATCAGATCGCGCTTATCGCCCTGAATTTCAATCACCCCCTCTTTTACCGACCCGCCGCAGCCGCATTTCTTTTTCAGCTCAGCGGCCAGCTTCGCCAGCGCGTCATCGTCCGCGTCAATGCCGACGATCAGGCATACACCCTTACCTTTACGGCCGCTGGTCTGGCGCTGAATACGCACCACGCCATCGCCTTTAGGGCGTTCGACAACCTGCTTCGGCTCATCGATACGTCCGCTCTCCGTCGAGTAAACCAGACGGCTGTTAGAATCGGTCATTAGGCCCCCTTATTCAGCGATGCATTAATCTGGCGTAAGGTCGCCGCCGGGTCGGCAGACTGCGTCACCGGACGGCCGATAACCATATAGTCCACGCCCGCGGCCTGCGCCTGCTCCGGCGTCATAATGCGGCGCTGGTCGCCCGCATCGCTGCCCACGGGACGAATGCCGGGGGTCACCAGCTTAAACGTCTGGCCCAGCTCCTGTTTGAAGCGCGCCGCTTCCTGCGCCGAACAGACGACGCCATCAAGGCCGCAGCGTTGGGTCAGCGCCGCCAGCTTGGCCGCATGGTCGGCCGGAGAGGGCGTAATCCCCAGCTCCTGCAAATCACCGGCTTCCATGCTGGTCAGCCCGGTGACGGCAATCAGCAGCGGCGCATCTTTGCCAAACGGCAGCAGGGCTTCGCGCGCCGCGGTCATCATCCGCGCGCCGCCGCTGGCATGAACGTTGACCATCCAGACGCCAAGCTCGGCAGCCGCCGCAACGGCATGAGCGGTGGTGTTAGGGATATCGTGAAATTTGAGATCGAGGAAAACGTCGAAATGACGCTGGTGCAAATCGCGAACAAACTGCGGCCCCAGCAGCGTAAACATCTCTTTGCCAACCTTGAGGCGGCAGTCCCGCGGATCGATGCGGTCGACGAACGCCAGCGCCTTATCGCGGTTATCATAATCGAGAGCCACAACAACGGGAGAGGATGTGACAACGCGAGAAGAAGATGTAGCAGTAGACGTCATGACCAGACCTTAATTGTTGATGGGCGCCGGGCTCGGCGCAAAAAAGGTAAACGGGCAGCATTCTACCTGCGATAAGGGGAAAATAACAGGCTGCGTTTCGGCACCTGCCCGACGATGGCGGCGCAATGGCCTAACGACAGCGCGGTGTCAAAAACCATAAGGATGTTGTAACTAAAGAGGAGCTTTTTTTAAATCTTACTGGCCGTCAAGGCCGCGAATCGGTTTGATGGTGGACCACGAGCGGCAGGACGGGCAGTGCCAGTAGAGGCTGTGGGCGGTAAAGCCGCATTTTTGGCAGCGGTATCGCGGCTTGCTGCGTACCTGTTCACCGACCATATTGCGCAGCACGCCAAGGCTCTCCTTCGCGCGCCCCTCTTCCGCTTCGTTAAGGTGGTAGTCCATCAGCTTATGGAAAACGCGCATCGTCGGATGGCGCTCCAGCTGACGGGTGACGTAGCTTTGGGCGGCTTCAATCCCCTCGCGCTGCTCGAGGATCTGCGCCAGCATCAGCTCGGCGGTCGCGCCGGTATTTTCATCGGCGCAGCGGCGGAGAAACGCTTCCCACTCGTCGATTTTACCCAGCTGCTGGTAGCAGGTCTGGAGCATTTCGAGGGTCTCGCCGACCAGCTCTTTGTCCTGATTGATCACCCGTTCCAGGCTCTCGACCGCCTTCGGATAATCGCCCTTTTCCATCCACACCCGGCCCATCATGATCGACACCCTGGCGCTGTTGCGATCGGCCGCGGCGCCTTTTTTCAACAGCGACATGGCCTTATCCATATCGCTGTTCGCCATCTGCTGCAGCGCCAGCTCGCACCAGAAGTTGGCGATATCGCCGCGATGCTTCTCTTTGCCGAGCTTCACCAGGCGTTCGGCAACATCGATGGCGGACTGCCAGTCGCTGGTTGCCTGGTAAATTTGCAGCAGCTGCTGCAGCGAGCTGAGGCGAAAATCGGTTTCATCCACCAGCTGTTTGAACATGTCCTCCGCCCGGTCGTACAGGCCGGCGGCCATATAGTCACGTCCCAACTGCTGCACGGCAAGCAGCCGCTGATCGTAGGTCAGCGAGGCGCTTTCCATCAGGCTTTGGTGAATGCGGATCGCCCGGTCAACCTCGCCGCGGGAGCGGAACAGGTTGCCGAGAGTCAGGTGAGCTTCAACGGTGCCGGTATCCTCTTTCAGCATATCGAGGAACAGATCCACGGCTTTATCCTGCTGATTGCTCAGCAGGAAGTTAACCCCGGTCACATAATCACGCGACAGGCGGCTAGCGTCGTCCTGTTTGGACTGTTGTGCACTTCTGCGCCCCATATACCAGCCGTACGCGGCGGCTACGGGCAAAAGCAGAAACAACAACTCCAGCATAAACGATTATTCCTTCACCGCAGGGGTGCCTGCGTCGACTGGCGCTACGCCCGCAGGCGCAATCTGGTGCTCAAGGCGCTTAACTTTACGCTCGGCGCGAGCCAACGAGACGCGAACCCGCAGCCAGAAAAGGCCGCAAATCAGCCAGCCAATGGCAAACCCTGCCGCGAAGAGCACCGCCAGCAGCGTTGAAATACGGAATTCACCCTGTGCGAGTAAATAGTTGAACGTAACCAGTTGGTCATTTTGCGCACCCAGCGTCACGGAGATGACGAAGATCGCGAGTACCAGTAAGAAAATGAGTAAATATTTCACACTACTTCCCGTTATGTGGGTTGCGCGAAAAAATCCCGCGTTCAGCCCTATAAAGTATCATTTTCGCTGCAGCGGTGGAATGGAAAAGCACGACACCACTGCAGGATATGGGGCCGGATGGCGCGAAAAACAACGTTAGCCCTGTTATTGCGTCCGTTTCTTAATATCCTGCGCCTCTTCCCCGGGCGGCGTCAGCGGGCCACACAGCCGCTGAGCCAGCCAGGTGGCCAGCGTCACCAGCAGCCAGGAGATAAGCGTGGCAACGAGCAAATCCTGCGGCCAGTGCATTCCCAGCGCCAGACGGCTCCCCATCACCGCGGTGGCCCAGAGCATCAGCAGCGCAATGGTCAGCCGGCGGCGGCGCGGCCACAGCAGCCCCACGCCGAGCAGCGCCCAGCTGGCCGCAAACATGGTGTGTCCGGATGGAAAAGCAAAACCGGTCTCTTTCTGCCAGTGTTTGCGCAGGAATTTAGGGATCCCCTGCTCCTGAACCAGCTGTTCATGCACCAGTTTAGCGCGTTCTTTGCGTTTTAACGCGTAGAATTGATCGACCGGAACCTGCTGCGTTTTTTCCAGCCAGATAACGAAGGGACGCGGCTCCTGCACCTGGCCTTTGATCCAGGACTTAATGCCCTGCCCGAGCAAAATGGCCGCGGCCAGAATCATAAACAGCACCACCGCCGCCCGCAGGCGAAAGCGCAGGCACCACAGGAACCAGCCGCAAAGGATCGTATGAGTGATGATGCCCCACGGCTGAGTCACGCTTTCGGTAACCCAGTACAGCAGCTTTAACCCCTGCTGCGGAAGTTCAGGATGCCACTTCCAGCCGGTGAGCCAAACCACTGCGGGCATAATCATTAATAGTGCCGCACCGGTGGCGGTTCGTCTGGCAATCGACAGCATTTCATCTCCTTAATCCTTTCTGCCGACTATCATAACGGAAAGTGGTTCGTTTGTGCGCTTTACGCGCAGGCAGCCGTGCGTAATTAGGAGAACCTCACGGCATTGTGGCAAAATAGCGGCAAACAGAAAGCACATTCAGGTGCTGACAAAGTCTGGAGAATCACATGCAGCTTAAACGTGTGGCAGAAGCCAAACTGCCAACCCCCTGGGGCGATTTCCTGATGGTGGGTTTTGAAGAACTGGCAACCGGGCAGGATCATGTCGCGCTGGTTTTCGGCGATATTTCGGGCCAGGCGCCCGTCCTGGCTCGCGTACACTCTGAGTGTCTGACGGGCGATGCCCTTTTCAGCCTGCGTTGTGATTGCGGTTTTCAGCTGGAAGCGGCGCTGTCGCACATCGCCGAAGAGGGTCGTGGGATCCTGCTGTACCATCGTCAGGAGGGCCGCAACATTGGCCTGTTAAACAAAATCCGCGCCTACGCCTTACAGGATCAGGGCTACGACACCGTAGAAGCGAACCATCAGCTCGGCTTTGCCGCCGACGAACGCGACTTTACGCTGTGTGCTGATATGTTCAAGCTGCTGAACGTCGAGCGCGTCCGCCTGCTGACCAACAACCCGAAAAAAGTGGAAATTCTGACCGAAGCCGGGATCAATATCGTGGAGCGCGTGCCGCTGATCGTCGGACGCAATCCGAAAAATGCCCACTATCTGGATACCAAAGCCGCCAAGATGGGGCATCTGCTGAATAACTGATTCGGCAGCATAGATTCAGGGCCAGCGATTGCTGGCCCTTTTTTTTACAGCATGTTGCGGATCACATAGTGCAGAATGCCGTCATTCTGATAGTAGGTCAGCTCCGTGGCGGTATCGATACGGCAGCGGCAGGCAATCACCTCCTGCTTGCCGTCCGCCCGCGTCAGGGTCACCGGCACCGTTGCGCCGGGTTCTAACGCCTGCAGCTGGCTGATATCAATCCGCTCTTCACCGGTGAGCCCCAGCGTTTTGCGGGTTACGCCCTGCGGGAACTCCAGCGGTAAAATCCCCATGCCGATCAGGTTAGAACGGTGAATACGTTCAAAGGATTCGGCAATTACCACCCGTACGCCGAGCAGACGCGGGCCCTTCGCCGCCCAGTCTCGGCTGGAGCCGGAGCCGTACTCTTTCCCGGCAACCACCGCCAGCGGCGTCCCTTCGTCCTTATAGAGCATGGCCGCGTCATAAATCGCCACCGGCTCGCTGCCCGGCAGATGTCGGGTCATGCCGCCTTCGACGCCCGGCACCATTTCGTTACGGATACGGATGTTGGCAAAGGTGCCACGCATCATCACCTCGTGGTTACCGCGCCGGGAGCCGTAGGAGTTGAAGTCGATACGCTCGACGCCGCGGTTTTGCAGATAGCGTCCGGCGGGGCTTTCCGCCTTGATGCTTCCCGCTGGCGAGATATGATCCGTGGTCACCGAGTCGCCGAGCATCGCCAGAATCCGCGCGCCGCGAATATCCTCTACCGGTTTGGGCTCAACGCCCATCTCATCGAAGAACGGCGACAGGCGGATATAGGTTGAGTCGCTCTGCCAGTCGTAGGTATCCGAACGCTCGACGTCAATCGCCTTCCACTCAGGCGTACCTTCAAAGACCTCGGCATACTCTTTATGGAACATCTCGGTGGAGACCTGCTCTACCGCCCGCGCAATCTCCAGGCCGCTCGGCCAGATATCCTTCAGATAGACCGGCTGACCGTCTTTGCCGACGCCCAGCGGATCGCGGGTCAGGTCAACGTTCATATTGCCGGCCAGCGCATAGGCCACCACCAGCGGCGGCGAGGCCAGCCAGTTGGTTTTCACCAGCGGGTGAATACGCCCTTCGAAGTTACGGTTGCCGGAAAGCACTGCCCCTACGGTCAGGTCGCCCTTTTTAATCGCCTCTTCAATCGGCTCCGGTAGCGGACCCGAGTTACCGATACAGGTGGTGCAGCCGTATCCTACCAGGTTGAAGCCCAGCGTATCGAGATAGGGCGTCAGCCGCGCATGCGCGAGGTAATCAGAAACCACCTTCGATCCCGGCGCCAGCGAGGCTTTGACCCACGGCTTCGGCTCCAGGCCGAGCTCCACCGCCCGTTTTGCCAGCAGGCCGGCGGCCATCAGGACGCTAGGGTTGGAGGTGTTGGTGCAGGAGGTAATGGCGGCGATGGCCACCGCGCCGTCCGGCAGCGAATATTGCTGCCCGTTCAGCGTATAGTCGACCGGCCGTTTGTCTTTCTGCGCGTGGTTGACTTCCAGCTT
>NZ_JAQGFU010000132.1:0-12137 GCF_030078455.1 Klebsiella sp. Ech2A
CCCGGCCAGGGCGGTTATTCACGCCGTTGGGCCGATCTGGCACGGCGGCGATCGCCAGGAGGCTGAACTGCTGGCCGATGCCTATAAAAACAGCCTGCAGCTGGCGGCGGCGAATAGCTACCGCTCTATTGCCTTCCCGGCAATCAGCACCGGCGTGTACGGTTACCCTAAGCAGGCTGCGGCGGAGATAGCCGTGCGAACGGTGAACGCCTTTCTCACCCGCTACAATCCGCTGGAACGCGTCTGTTTTGTCTGTTTTGATGCCGAAACGGCTGAGATTTATCACCGCCTGCTGCAGGCACAATAGGCGCAGCGCAGCCGACGCTGCTGGCCAGGCAGGCGTCGACAATTATCAATGAAGGAGATCTGTTGGTGGCTGAGGGAAAGGTAGCGCAAAAGCAGCTCGTTCGTCGGGCGGAGATTGTTTCTGCGGCACAAGCATGTTTTGCTGCAAAAGGGCTCCACGGCGCGTCCGTTGCCGATATTGCCCGCGAGGCCGGGCTTAGCGTAGGGCAGCTGTACCGTATTTTTGCGAGCAAAGAGGCGATTATCGAGGCAATAGTCAGCGAAATTGTTCACGCCAGGGTGGAGGAGATGATTCGCGGCAATCACGACCTCGAGCGGATGGCGTCGCTGCTGGCTGGCGTCATACCGCCGTCGGCCGCCACGATAACCGACAATTATCTGCTGATGGAGATTAACGCCGAAGCCTCGAGAAACCCGCGCCTGCGCGAAATTTTACAGCAGGCCGACCGGCGCCTGAAAGAGGAGGGCGGGCGGCTTACCCGTCACTCTCATCCCGAGATGTCGGCGGCGCAGATCGATGCCGCCAGTGAACTGATTGCGGTATTAACCGAGGGCGCGGCGTATCGTCGCGAGCTGACCACCGCAGCGGAGGCCAATAAGCCAGCGATGGCCGCGCTCTATCGCGACCTGTTCCAGCTTCTGTTTGACAAAAAATAATCTTCGCTGGCCTGCTACGGGGCCGCGCGCCTGGCGCAGCCCCGGCGGGGCTATCCGTTGGCCGAAACCTGCGGCTTCGGCGTTTTAGTCTGGAATTTCCCCGAAAAGAGGAAGCGCAGCAGCGGGATCCGCAGATGAATTTCGTAGAGGATCACCGCAACGCCGACCACAAAAATCAGCCCGGCAATAAACCCTAAGGTGTTCGATTGGATGGCCGGAGCAATCCACGCGCCGTACAGTAGGGTGAGCGGGTGGTGCACCAGATAGATAAACAGCGAGGCATTCACAAAATAGGTCACCCGCGCCGACTGGAAGTTCAGCAGGCGGTGCCCAAGGGAAAACACCACGTTCACCATCCACAGTCCGAGCACCATGGTAATGACGTACTCGGTCTCAAACATCCACGCGTCCCCGGAGCCGTACTGTTGGTTCAGGCGGTAGGCGATAAAGCCCAGCAGGGCCCCGACGTAGCACCACGGCGACGGCCGGGTGAACAGCGCTTTCAGGCGCGGGTTGATAAAGGTCTGCGCGCCGAGAATAAAGAACGGCAGGTAGAACAAGGTCTGCATGACGATAAAATTAAACAGGCCGTTGCTGAGAATCGGCGGGTAGAGAATGAACAGCGTGCGGCGGATCAGCGCGTAGAGCACGCCGAGCGCGAGGAAAATCATCGACAGCTGAGACAATGTGACGGTGTCACCAAAGCTCGGGCCGCCTTCCGTGCGGCGTCCGGTGAGCCATTTGAACAGCACCACCCCGAGGGTGGTCAGCACGACCAGCACCAGTAAAAACCACAGATGCGAGATCAGCTCCCAGACGAGGGTGTTGAATTTGTCGTACCCTGAGAGCGCGTGCCAGCTATCGGCTTTACCGTTGACGTACTGCAGCATAATAAACTGCGGCAGGGTCAGCAGCGGAATAGCGGTTAACAGGGGGATGCCCACGCGCTCGACCCGCACTTTCCACCATTTTTTTAGCGGATAGCGAAGAAAAAGCATGTAGGAGAAGTACCCGGAGATGACAAAGAATACCTGCATGCGAAATGCGTGAATAAAATCGTTGAACAGCGTCAGCCACCACGAAGGTTCGGCGCTATTAACATGCCAGCTGTGGCTGGAATAGATAAGCGATATGTGAAAGGGTATCCCCAGCAACATTAACCATGCTCGGATGCTATCGAAGAAATATTCACGTTCTACTGGCGCGTTATTCATACAGTTTCACTACTTTCTCAGACAATTCGTCTTATCACTCAAGGTGATAACGTTTAAATTCTCAGCAACCCTACATCAACTCTGGATACCTGTCTCCAGGATAAGCACGCAAAGTGCAAAAGTGACAGAGAACTGTCCATTACCTGTACTGCTAAGCTGAACAATGCAGGGATTATGTTGTCGGATTGCCTGAATTTCCATTAAAATAGATCGGATCGATTTAAGCACACAAAGGGGGAAGTGCTTACTTATATGAAACATAAACCACAGATGATGAAAATGCGCTGGTTAAGCGCAGCCGTAATGTTGTCCCTGTGTACTTCATCTGCATGGGCGTTTAGCATTGATGACGTTGCAAAAGAGGCAAAATCGTTAGCCGGGAAGGGCTATGAAGCGCCGAAGAGCAACCTGCCCTCCGTTTTCCGTGACATGAAATACGCGGACTACCAGCAAATCCAGTTTAACCACGATAAAGCATACTGGAACAACCAGAAGACCCCGTTCAAACTTGAATTTTATCATCAGGGCATGTACTTCGACACGCCGGTCACTATCAATGAAGTGACTGCAAGTAGCGTGCATAAGATCAAATATAGCCCGGACTACTTCAATTTTGGCAGCGTCCAGCATGACAAAGACACGGTCAAAGACCTTGGCTTTGCCGGGTTTAAAGTGCTGTACCCGATCAATAGCAAAGATAAGAATGACGAAATCGTCAGCATGCTCGGAGCCAGCTATTTCCGCGTACTGGGCCAGGGCCAGGTTTACGGGCTCTCAGCTCGCGGCCTTGCTATCGATACCGCACTGCCTTCAGGCGAAGAGTTCCCGCGTTTTCGCGAGTTCTGGATCGAACGTCCAAAAGCGACCGACAAGCGTCTGACGATTTATGCTCTGCTCGATTCCCCGCGTGCAACCGGAGCATACCGTTTTGTCATTATGCCGGGTCGCGATACCGTGGTTGACGTGCAGTCTAAGGTGTACCTGCGCGATAAGGTCGGCAAGCTGGGCGTTGCACCGCTGACCAGCATGTTCCTGTTTGGACCGAATCAGCCCTCTCCGGCGACAAACTACCGTCCGGCGCTGCACGACTCTAACGGCCTCTCTATTCTCGCCGGCAACGGGGAGTGGATCTGGCGTCCGCTGAACAATCCGAAGCACCTGGCCGTCAGCAGCTACGCGATGGAAAATCCGCAGGGCTTTGGCCTGCTGCAGCGCGGACGTCAGTTCTCTCGCTTTGAAGATCTCGACGACCGCTACGATCTGCGCCCGAGCGCATGGATCACGCCGAAAGGCGACTGGGGTAAAGGTAAAATCGAACTGGTTGAGATTCCAACCAACGATGAAACTAACGATAACATCGTAGCCTACTGGACGCCGGATCAGCTGCCGGAGCCGGGTAAAGAGATGAACTTCAAATACTCTATTACCTTCAGCCGCGATGAAGACAAGCTGCACGCGCCGGATAACGCCTACGTGATGCAGACCCGTCGTTCCACCGGCGATGTGAAGCAGTCGAACCTGATTCGTCAGCCGGATGGCACTATCGCCTTCATCGTTGATTTCACCGGCGCTGAGATGAAAAAACTGCCGTCAGATACGCCGGTAACGGCGCAGGCGAGCATTGGCGATAACGCGGAGATCGTTGAGAACGCGGTGCGTTATAACCCGATCACCAAGGGCTGGCGTATGATTCTGCGCGTGAAAGTGAAAGATCCGAAGAAAACTACGGAAATGCGCGCTGCGCTGGTCAATGCCGACCAGACGCTGAGTGAAACCTGGAGCTATCAGCTGCCTGCTAATGAATAACATAACCAAGTACATTGACGCCTTACCGCTGTCGGGTGCAGAGAAGTCTGCGCTTCCTGATACCAGCCTGAAGGCGGTACATGAAGCGCTGGACGCCGATCGTCACGATTTTCCCCGCGAAGACGATTCCCCTCTGGGGTCGGTGAAAGCGCGGCTGGAGCATAGCTGGCCGGACGCGCTGGCGGGCGATCAGCTCATCAAAGATGATGAAGGTCGCACCCAGCTGCACGCCATGCCGAAGGCGAAGCGCTCCTCTATGTTCCCGGATCCGTGGCGGACCAACCCGGTAGGCCGCTTCTGGGATCGGCTGCGTGGACGCGATGTCACCCCGCGCTATCTTTCTCGTCTGACCAAAGAAGAGCAGGAAAACGAACAGAAATGGCGTACCGCCGGTACCATCCGTCGCTACACGCTGCTGCTGCTAACGCTGGCGCAGACCGTCGTTGCGACCTGGTACATGAAAACCATTCTGCCGTATCAGGGCTGGGCGTTAATCAACCCCGCCGACATGGTAGGGCAGAACCTGTGGGTTTCATTTATGCAGCTGCTGCCGTATATGCTGCAAACCGGCATTCTGATCCTCTTTGCGGTCCTCTTCTGCTGGGTATCAGCGGGATTCTGGACGGCGCTGATGGGCTTCCTGCAGCTGCTGATGGGGCGCGATAAGTACAGTATTTCCGCCTCCACCGTCGGCGACGAGCCGCTGAATCCGGCGCATCGGACGGCGCTTATCATGCCTATCTGTAACGAGGACGTCGATCGCGTATTCGCCGGTCTGCGTGCCACCTGGGAATCGGTGAAGGCGACGGGTCAGCAGCAGCACTTCGACGTTTACATCCTCAGCGACAGCTACAACCCGGATATCTGCGTAGCGGAGCAAAAGGCGTGGATGGAGCTGATTGCTGAAGTCCAGGGGGAAGGGCAGATTTTCTATCGCCGTCGTCGTCGTCGCGTTAAGCGTAAAAGCGGCAACATCGATGACTTCTGCCGTCGCTGGGGCAGCCAGTATAGCTACATGGTGGTGCTGGACGCCGACTCGGTGATGTCCGGCGAGTGCCTGACCGGCCTGGTGCGCCTGATGGAAGCGAACCCGAACGCCGGGATCATCCAGTCCTCGCCGCGCGCCTCCGGAATGGACACCCTCTACGCCCGCTGCCAGCAGTTCGCGACCCGCGTATACGGCCCGCTGTTTACCGCCGGTCTGCACTTCTGGCAGCTTGGTGAGTCGCACTACTGGGGTCATAACGCCATTATCCGCGTAAAACCGTTCATTGAGCACTGCGCGCTGGCGCCGCTGCCGGGTGAAGGCTCTTTCGCCGGATCGATTCTGTCGCACGACTTCGTGGAAGCCGCGCTGATGCGTCGCGCCGGCTGGGGCGTGTGGATTGCCTATGACCTGCCGGGCTCCTATGAGGAGCTGCCGCCGAACCTGCTGGATGAGCTGAAGCGTGACCGTCGCTGGTGCCACGGTAACCTGATGAACTTCCGCCTGTTCCTGGTTAAAGGTATGCACCCGGTGCACCGGGCGGTGTTCCTGACCGGCGTCATGTCCTATCTCTCCGCGCCGCTGTGGTTTATGTTCCTCGCCCTGTCGACCGCTCTGCAGGTAGTGCACGCGCTCACCGAGCCGCAGTACTTCCTGCAGCCGCGTCAGCTGTTCCCGGTCTGGCCGCAGTGGCGTCCGGAGCTGGCGATAGCCCTGTTTGCCTCAACCATGGTGCTGCTGTTCCTGCCGAAGCTGCTGAGCATCATTCTGGTGTGGTGCAAAGGGTCGAAAGAGTACGGCGGGTTTATCCGCGTGACCCTCTCTCTGCTGCTGGAGGTGCTGTTCTCCGTGCTGCTGGCGCCGGTACGTATGCTGTTCCACACCGTATTTGTGGTCAGCGCGTTCCTCGGCTGGGAAGTGGTCTGGAACTCGCCGCAGCGTGATGACGACTCCACCCCGTGGGGCGAAGCGTTTATGCGCCACGGTTCACAGCTGCTGCTGGGGCTGGTTTGGGCCGTCGGCATGGCGTGGCTGGATCTGCGCTTCCTGTTCTGGCTGGCGCCGATCGTCTTCTCGCTGATTCTGTCGCCGTTTGTGTCGGTGATCTCCAGCCGGGCGACCATTGGTCTGCGTACCAAACGCTGGAAGCTGTTCCTGATCCCGGAGGAGTACTCCCCGCCGCAGGTGCTGAAGGATACCGATGCCTACCTGACCCTGAACCGTCAGCGTTCGCTGGATGATGGCTTTATGCACGCCGTGTTTAACCCGTCGTTTAACGCGCTGGCAACGGCAATGGCTACCGCTCGTCACCGCCACGGTCGGATCCTCGATATCGCCCGTGAACGTCACGTTGAGCAGGCGCTGAACGAGACGCCGGATAAACTTAACCGCGACCGTCGTCTGGTGCTGTTAAGCGACCCGGTGACCCTGTCGCGCCTGCACTATCGCGTATGGGCCGCGCCGGAGAAATACTCTTCGTGGGTGGATGCCTATGGCAAGCTAGCGCTGAATCCGCTGGCGTTAAAAACGAAGTAGGCCGCACGTTAAGAAAAATACCGGCAATTTTGCCGGTATTTTTTTCTCCAGGAATTGAGGTTACAGATGAGAATTTTGCTGGTCATCGTCATGACCGTGGTACTCAGCGGCTGCGGCAGCATTATTAGCCGCACGGTGCCGGGACAGGGGCACGGCAATCAGTATTACCCCGGCGTCCAGTGGGACGTTCGCGACTCGCCGTGGCGCTATATCACCATCCTCGACCTGCCTTTTTCGCTGGTGTTCGACACGCTGCTGCTGCCGCTTGATGCGAGCCACGGCCCCTACAATTAGCTAGCGTTCGTCCCACTCATCGGCCGCCGTCTGACCCTCTTCCGTATCCAGAGAGGGTTCAAGCTGAAACTCACCCTCGTCCCATTCATGGAGCGTATTCTCTTCCAGCCACTCCTGGCGGAGCTCTATCTCGTCGTAGTCGCCGTCAAAAACGCTCTGCGCCGCTTCGCCGCTGAGCATCGGCAGGCACTCGCCTTCCCCCTCATCGTCGGCAAAGAACTCGGCCTGCCAGGCGATATCGCCATCCTGCAAGACGTACTTCTGGATATTCAGCTGCTCGACGCTGGCGCTCTCCTCGTCGCTATCCGGATTATTGGCCAGGTACTCTTCGCGGGCCGCATCGATAGCTTCTTCGAGCGTGGCATAGAAAACGGAATCCTTTGGCATGGCTAACCCCCTAAGAAGAATGAGAAATGGACACGATCCAATCTATAGAAGGCGGCGGGCGATGCGTCAAGGGCAAGGACGCTTTGCGGACTTAATTTACCGAACGATCGCCGGAGCCCCGGCCGCCAGAGGGTTCGCTGCTTCGCGGCTGACGTAAGGTGATGGTCGAGTAGATAGCGTTGAACAGCACCACGCAGGCGGTGACCAAAAAGACCGCCCGGAAGCCATAGTTGGCGGAGACGGAGGCGCCGATGAGCGGGCCGGTGACGTTGCCAATATCGCGAAACGACTGGTTATAGCTGAAGATGCGGCCCGCGACCTGGCTGGTGGAGTTGTACACCAGCAGCGTTTGCACCGCCGGCAGCAGCGCGCCGTCGGCGGCGCCGAGCAGGAAACGCAAAATGCCCAGCTGCAGCGGAGTCTGGACGAATGACATCGGAATAAGCAGCAGAACGGAGAGGATCAGCGCCACGATGAGGATTTTTTCCGGCCCGATCCGATCCCCCAGCCGGCCGAGACGCGGGGCGCTGATCAGGGCGGCAACGCCGGGCACGGAGGCGATCATTCCGCTGATAAACGCAATATTGCCGATGTCCCCGCTCAGATCCCGCACGTACAGCGTCAGGATCGGCGCAATCGACCCGGTCGCGACCTGGATAATCAGGGTGGTGACGAACAGGCTGAGCACCAGTTTTGGACTCTTCAGGGAGGAGAAGACGTCTCTGGCGCTAAGCATCTCTTTTTTCGCCACCGGCACAAACTGCTCGCGAATAAAGAACAGCGTCAGGAGGAAACAGATAAACAGGACGCTAGCGGTGAGAAAGAAGACCGGGCGCAGGCCCCACAGATCGGCGAGAAAACCGCCGGCCAGCGGGCCAAGCAGGGCGCCGCTGACCGCTCCGGTGGAGAGCGTTCCCAGCGCCCATCCGCTCTTCTGGCGCGGGATTTGGGTGGCGATAAGGGCGTTGGCGTTCGGTACAAACCCGCCTAATAATCCCAGCAGCGCGCGCAGCAGCAAAAATTGCCAGATATTTTGCGCCAGCCCCATCAGCACCATGACGATAGCCATGCCGAGTGCGGAACGAAGCAGCATGATTTTACGGCCTTTGCGGTCGGCAAGTCCGCCCCAGAACGGCGAGGCAACGGCAGAGAAAAGAAAGGTGATGCTGAAGACCAGCCCCGACCACATATTAAGGGCGGCGTGGCCGGTGACGCCGAGCTGTTCAACGTAAAGCGGAAGGAACGGCATCACGAGGCTGAACGCCGCACCGGTTAAAAAACAGCCGAACCAGGCGACGGTAAGATTGCGTTTCCAGTTAACAGGTAGATCGGCAGACGACATAGGATCCCACTGGCCTGCGCCGCAGGTCAAAAGTTGAAAATATGAGCCTGCTAATTATGCGCCTGGGAAATGGTTGTCGCAATGGGAGAGCGCGTTTAATGCTAAGGTCGTGGCCCCCGAACGGGGGCTTTGGGCGCAATAACGGCGGCTATTCGTAGCGCGAAGGAACGCCGGGCGGGCGCGATTTGAAGCGGCGATGCATCCACATATACTGCTCCGGCGCCATCAGAATGCACTTCTCGACGATGTGGTTCATCCACAGGGCGGTCGTCTGCGGGTCGTCCAGCGGCGGATCGCACTCCGGCGGCAGAATAATCAGCTCATAGCCCTTACCGTCGGGCTTACGCCGCGGCACGAAGGGAACGATGCAGGCTTTCGACATTTTTGCCAGCATCCAGGTGCCGGAGGTGGTGGCGGCCTGTTCGACGGCGAAAAACGGCACGAAGACGCTGGAGGCCGGGCCGTAGTCGTGATCCGGCGCGTACCAGATGACATCGCCTTTTTTCAGCGCCCGCACCATGCCCTTCAGGTCCTTACGGTCGATCATATCCTTGTTGGAGCGCAGTCGTCCCCACGTCTGCAGCCAGTCGATAACCGGATTATCATTCGGGCGATAGACGCCAATACCCGGCTCATTCATCCCGAACATGCGGGCGCCCATTTCGAGAGTGAGGAAGTGGATACCGATCAGCAGAATGCCGCGATTTTGCGCCTGTACGGCCCTGATATGTTCGACACCGATAGAATCGGTCCAGCGCGCAATGCGCTGCGCAGGCCAGAACCAGGCCATGCCGGTTTCCATCAGGCCCATGCCAACGGATTCAAAATTTTGTTTTATCAGCTGATGACGTTCCTGCTCGCTCTTCTCGGGAAAGCAGAGCTCCAGGTTACGGTAGGCAATTTTTGCGCGCCGGGTCATCAGGCGCATCGCGAGTCGACCGAGGGCGGTCCCCAGGCGATAAATCAGCGGATAGGGGAGCTGGACAACCAGCCACAGCAGGCCGATTCCTGGCCAAAGTAGCCAATAGCGCGGGTGCAGCAACGCCATGGAAAATTTAGGTAAATGGGTCATCTCATACCTGTTTAATTAAGCAACGCGTTCTATTATCGCATTTTTTTATGGTTCAGCCAAAACCAGCGGCCAGGTTGGCATTTATTGTTAAATCATAGCTAAGATTGCTGTAAAAAATGTAGCGTGAAATGTATGGATGTAAATTAATGCCTTTTACTATATGATGCCGGCCGTTTGTTTTACTCATTTTTATGTCGAGCAGGTACACCATGCCAGTGTTACATAACCGCATTTCAAATGAGACGTTAAAAGCGCAGATGTTGGCCGAGACCGAGCCGCGCACGACGATCTCTTTCTATAAGTACTTCACCATCGTTGACCCAAAAGCGACGCGCGACGCCCTGTGGATTGCGCTGACTAAGCTGAACGTGTTTGGCCGTATTTACCTGGCCCACGAAGGGATCAATGCGCAAATCAGCGTCCCGCAGAGCCGCGTTGAGGCCCTGCGTGAATATCTGTACGCCTTCAACCCGGCGCTGGAAGGGCTGCGCATGAACGTCGCCCTCGACGACGACGGGAAATCATTCTGGGTGCTGCGCCTGAAGGTGCGCGACCGAATTGTTGCCGACGGTATCGATGATGAGACCTTTGATGCCTCTGACGTCGGTGACTACCTGAAGGCGGCGGAAGTGAACGCGATGCTGGACGATCCCGATGCGATCTTTATCGATATGCGTAACCATTACGAATACGAAGTGGGGCATTTCGAGCAGGCGCTGGAAATTCCCGCCGACACCTTCCGCGATCAGCTGCCGAAGGCGGTTGAGATGATGCAGGAGCATAAAGATAAAAAAATCGTTATGTACTGTACCGGCGGCATCCGCTGCGAAAAAGCCAGCGCGTGGATGAAACATAACGGCTTCAGCAAGGTCTGGCACATTGAAGGCGGCATCATTGAGTACGCGCGTCGCGCGCGCGAGCAGGGTTTGCCGGTGCGTTTTATCGGTAAAAACTTTGTTTTTGATGAGCGCATGGGCGAGCGTATTTCTGACGATATCATCGCGCACTGCCATCAGTGCGGTGAGCCCTGCGATAGCCACACCAACTGCCTGAACGACGGGTGCCATCTGCTGTTTATTCAGTGTCCGAGCTGCGCGGAGAAGTTTGCCGGATGCTGCAGTGAATCCTGTATGGAAGAGCATAAGCTGCCGGAAGAGGAGCAGCGTCAGCTACGGGCCGGGCGTGAGAACGGGAATAAGATCTTCAATAAATCCCGCGGGCGTCTGAATACCAAGCTGGGGATCCCGGATCCTGAGACGTCAGAAAAACCATAGCCACACGAGGTCGATGATGGCCAGCAGCAGCCACAGAGCGAGATAGATCATAAAGTGCTCGCGGACGTTGTTGATCAGTAAGTCATACAGGCGACGCATAGGATCTCTCAGTGATAAACGGCCTCCGATGAGGCCGTTTTTTTATCAGTACGGTGGCGGTACCGCGGGTGGGCTATTATTGCTGAAAGCGGGCCAGCGAGAAGGGGGTCAGATCAAAGGCTGACGATTCTCCACGGGCAAACTGGACGGCGATTTCGCCCAAAACCGGCGCAAACTTAAAGCCATGACCGCTCAATCCACTGATGAGCAGGGTTTGCGGATGACCGGGGAGAGTATCGATAATGAAGTCCTCATCCGGCGTATTGTCATAGGTGCAGGATGCGCCGTGCAGGCAGCCGCCGATGCCGGGCAGGACGTTGCGCAGGAAACTGAACGATTCCGAACCGTCCGTTGCCACGCTGCCAAACGGCGTGCGCTCTTGTGCACTGGAGATAAGCTGTCCGCCGTTGTGCTTGCCTATCTTGAGTTCATTATCTTCCGCCGGGAAGCCGTAGAACTGGTCGCCGTTGGGCAGCTCGCCGGTAAACGCCGGGAAGTTATTTTTGCTGCTGTAGCGGCCATCGGCCTGGAACCAGGCAAAGATTTTACGCACCGGCTGAATCGGCAGCTCCGGCAGCAGGTGCGTCACCCAGGTACCGGCGCTGATCAGCAGCTTTTTCGCGCTGTACTGGCCGTCGGCGGTGTCGATAGTGACGCCGTCCTGGTGATGGTCGATAGCGGTGACCGGACAGTTGAACAGCTGCGCGCAGCCCGCTTCACGGGCCAGGCGAATCCAGGTTTCAATCGCCAGCTCGCTGCGCAGGACGCCTGATGCCGGCTCAAAAACCCCGCGATAGCCCTCAGGCACGCGAATCTCCGGCCAGCGGGCCATGATGGCCTGGGCGTCCATCTCTTCAACGTTGAGCGCAAATTCTCGAGCGCTGTTCATGACGTTGCTGAGAAACGCAGACTCCGCCGGGCCAAGATTGATAACCCCGGTACGCTCAAAAACGGCTTCACCGCTGAGGGTCGCCAGTTCATCCCACAGCTGCTGCGCCCGCAGCACCAGCGGGACATATTTTTCACCTTCACCATAGGCGTGGCGGATAAGACGCGTATTACCGTGATGACTGCCTTCCTGATGCGGAGGCTGGTGGGCGGCGACCATCAGAACGTTGGGTCCTGCGCGACGGGCGTAAAAGCCGGCGGGGGGGCCGGTTGGGCC
>NZ_JAQGFU010000133.1:0-11792 GCF_030078455.1 Klebsiella sp. Ech2A
GCTTTTAAACGCGCATCTGGTTCGTTCCCCCTTCGACTGGCAGCGCTTGAGCCGCTACGCCTTCTGGACGGCGCTGGCCTGCCTGCTCATTGCGCTGGGCAGCCTGTTCGCCGATAGCGACGCGATCGCCTGGCTGGTGAGCCTGTTCAGCGACTCGGCGCTGGCGCGTATTGCCCTGCCAACGGTGATTGCCCTGGCCTGTTATGCCTGGGGCTTTCGCCGCCAGCGGCGAGAAGCGCAGTGGCACTACAGCACCGAGGCGATCCTCTTTACAGGCGTTGTGTTTACCGCGGTGGCGCTCTGGCAGCTCGGCGTACGGCTGGATGACGGCAGCGGCCATATTGCCCCGCTGTTCCTCGCCGGCTGCGCGATTTACGGCGCCATTGGCTACATCGGCCGCTCCGGGCTGGTATGGCTATTTTTTCTGCTGGCGCTCGGCAACTGGTTCGGGGCGGAAACCGGCTATGTATCAGGGTGGGGCGCCTACTGGCTGGGGATGAGCTACCCGATTCGCTTCGTGCTGTTTGGCGGCGCGCTGCTGGCGCTCTGTTTTGCTCTGCAAAAGCGGCTGCGCCAGCGGCGGCTGTTTAGCGTCAGCAAGGCGACGGGCCTGACCTATCTGTTTATTGCGCTATGGATTTTGTCGATTTTTGGCAACCACGATCTGGATAGCTGGTACGGCCTTTCGCCGACGCAGCTGCTGCCGTGGGCGCTGCTGTTTGGCGTGGCGGCGGCTCTCTGTATCGCTATTAGCCTGAAAACCGATGACGGCATGCTGCGGGGGTTTGGCCTGACGTTCCTCGCCATAAATCTCTATACCCGCTTTTTCGAGTATTTCTGGGGGAGCATGCATAAGGTAGTGTTCTTCCTGATTCTGGCGGCGTCGCTGGCCGTGCTCGGCCGCTACGCGGAAAGAATCTGGCACGCCGGCGAGCGGCGTGCCGGGGGCGATTAAATCTCGGTAATGGTGGTTGCCTGCGGCAGGCGTGATTTTGGCAGCGCGGCGTTGAAATCTTCGACGCTATGATGGCCAACCGGCACCACCACCAGGCTGGTATAGCCCTGCGCCTTGAGGTCGAACTCAGCGTCCAGGATGGCGAAATCGACGCCTTCAATCGGCACCGCGTCGAGGCCCATTGCGGCGACGCCGAGCAGGAAGTTGCCGACGTTCAGATAGACCTGTTTGCCCATCCAGTGGCTGGCGTCGTTTAGATCTTTGCGGTGCATATCGGCGAAGAAGGTGCGGCCCTTGTGGTTACCCGCTTTGGCTTCCGGCGTCGCGAAGCGGCCGTCGGCCTCCTCCTGATCGACCACTCGCTCCAGCCAGGCATCGTCCATCTCGGTTTTGGCACAGAAAACAACCACGTGAGACGCATCGAGAATTTTACGCTCGTTGAACACGTAGGTGCCGCTGGCCGCCTTCGCCACCCGCGCTTTGCCTTCGTCGGTGCTGGCAACGATAAAGTGCCACGGCTGGGAGTTGGTGCTCGACGGGCTGAACTGCAGCAGCGTTTTCAGGTTTTCCGCCTGGTCTGCGGTCAGTTTTTTGCTGGCATCAAATGCCTTGGTGGAGTGGCCAAGCAGAAGACGGCATACGATATCCATAACTCTTCCTCAGGTTTAATCTCAAGATAATTTGAGTTTACAGCCCCTTACGGAGCGTTCAGTGAAGGAAGAGTACAGCGATGCCGGGGAAATGATAAGAGACAAAAATGCGATAACACTTATCGCGCTGCGCTGAAAATCATTCAGGGCGCAGCCGCTGCTGGACCTTTTTCGGCAGTTTGTTCACCACCTGGTTCCACGAATCGTCAATCAGCTCTGCCAGCAGATCTTCGCTGATATCGGCGCCGGGAACCACGGTAATCCAGTGCTTCTTGTTCATGTGGTAGCCCGGCTCAATGCTGCGATAAATCTCCTGATTCAGCAGTGATTTTTGCGGCTCGGCCTTGAGGTTCACCAGCGCCCGGCCGCGAACGTGGGTGGTCAGCATAAAAATGCGTCCGCCCACCTTGAACACGTCGTACTCCGGGCCGAACGGCCAGCAGTGCTCGGTAAACGGGTAGGTCAGCGCGATTCGCCGGGCGCTGTCGTGCAGTGAATCGGGAGTCATCAGGCGGCATCCTCATGCAGCGCCTGCCACATGGCCTCAAACCCGAGTGCGATCAGCTCCCTGGCGCGCTGCGGGTCGTGGCTGGCAAATTCGATGGTCGTTTCCGCCAGCGACAGAAACAGCGCGTCGCAGAAGGCGCGATAGGCATCGCTTTGGAAGATGGCCTTGATCGACAGCTGGCACATCTCGTTGAGCTCGGGGAACATCTCTTTAACGCGGGTGCGCGTTTCGTCGGTGATCCTTTCGCTAAGCGCCATCCGGCGGATGGCCTTGTTCTCCATCGGGTGGCGAATACCCCAGTCGATATAGCCGTTCCAGATGTTGCGCGCGTTCTCTTTTGGCCGCTTCTCGTTCGGCGTCAGCCCGGCCACCATCGAGGCAACCAGGCCGGTTTTGATAGAGAGGTACAGCTCGTTGAGCAGATCGTCCTTGGTGGCGAAATAGCGGAACAGCGTCCCCTCGGCAACCCCCGCGCTGCGGGCTATGGCCGACGTTGAGGCGGCAATACCTGACTGGGCGAAGGCGGCGGTTGCGGCCTCCAGTAACGCCTGCTTTTTATCTTCACTCTTAGGACGAGCCACTGCGCTTTACCTCACACGTAATTAAACCCGGATCTAAGCATGCCTGGTGATGGCACTGCAACGGTGTATGTCAAAAATTGAAAATCGTCTTGACGACTTTCGTCTTCTTCCTAATAATGAGTGCTTACTCACTCATAATCAAGTCTTATAGCAAAACCTTTGGGTCAGTCAGAGGGTTTCGCCTGGTCCGAATATGAACCGTGTCATCGTCAGCGTGGTCGCCATCATGTTATTAGCCTCAGCAACAGCTTTACCGTTTGTGTTAAATGCCGGGTTTGGTAAGGCGCCACAGGGCGCACAGCTTAGCCTCGTTGAACAATCGCCGCACTATCATGACGGCCAGTTTCACAACCAGCTGCCCACGCCGAGCTTTACCGGGCAGAAAAATATGCTGGCCGCGATGTGGGATTTTCTGGTGACCAAACGCGAAAACGCCAGGCCGCAGCAGCCGCTGCCGCTGGTTAATACCGATCTTGCCAGCCTTCCGGCGGGGGAGGACGCGATGGTGTGGCTCGGCCACTCCTCCTGGTTTTTGCAGCTGGCGGGCAAGCGTATCCTGATTGACCCGGTCTTCAGCAGCTATGCCGCGCCCTTTTCGTTTATCAACAAAGCCTTCCCGGGCGACTACCCGTGGCGCGCGGAGCAGATGCCGGAAATCGATCTGCTGATTATCTCGCACGACCACTACGACCATCTCGATTACGCCACCATCAGGGCGCTGATGCCGAAAGTTAAGCGCGTGGTCACGCCGCTGGGCGTTGGCTCGCACCTGCGCTACTGGGGAATGGACGGGGCGATTATCAGCGAAGCGGACTGGAACGAGTCGGTGAAGGTCAGCGATGAGCTCACCGTGCACGTTCTGCCGGCGCGTCACTTCTCCGGGCGCGGCCTCAAGCGCAATCAGACGCTGTGGGCCAGCTTTATGCTGGTGACGCCGCAGCAGAAAATTTACTACAGCGGCGACAGCGGCTACGGCCCGCATTTCAAGGCCATCGGCGAGCGGTTCGGCGCGGTAGATCTGGCGATTATGGAAAACGGCCAGTACGACCAGGACTGGAAATATATTCATATGATGCCGGATGAGACGGCGCAGGCAGCTGACGATCTCGGCGCTCGCGCGGTATTACCGGGACATGCCGGGCGTTTCGTGCTGGCAAAGCACAGCTGGGACGACCCCTATAAACGGCTGGCTGCGGCCAGTGAAAAGCGGGCATGGCGTTTGCTGACGCCGATGCTGGGCGAGCCGGTTTGGGTCGCCGATAAGACACAATCATTTAATGCCTGGTGGCGGTAATCGCCAGTGTGGTTTAAGAGGAGAGAGGACTTATGACTATTTCCGCTCAGGTGATTGAGACTATCGTCGGGTGGATTGATGACAATTTGCATCAGCCGCTGCGTATTGACGATATTGCTCGCCACTCCGGTTACTCAAAATGGCATCTGCAACGACTGTTTTTACAATATAAAGGGGAGAGTCTGGGGCGCTATATCCGCGAGCGTAAGCTGCGGCTGGCGGCGCGCGACCTGCGCGACACCGACCAGCGGGTTTACGATATCTGCCTGAAATACGGCTTTGATTCGCAGCAGACTTTTACCCGCATCTTTACCCGGACGTTTAACCAGCCGCCGGGCGCCTACCGCAAAGAAAACCATCACCGCGCGCATTGAGACGCATCCGCCGGGGGAGACCGGCGGATGCTTTTCTTACCAGGCGTAGTTGACCGTCGCCGTTACCGTCCGACCAATACCGTAGAAACAGGCGCTATCGCTGGCGCAGGATGCGACGTATTTGGTATCGGCGATATTGTTGACGTTGAACTGCACCTTCGCCCCCTGCAGGCGCGGGCTAAGCTCGCCTAGCTCATAGCTCACCATGGCGTCATACAGATCCACCGCCGGCACCTTGAAGGTGTTTTTGGCATCACCGTAGCTGGTGCCGATATAGCGCATGCCGACCCCGGCGGTCAGGCTTTTCAGCGCGCCGCCCGGCAGCGTATAGCTGGTGAACGCCGACGCCATATGCGTCGGGATGCGCGCCGGCGTTTTCCCTTCGGTTCCCGCCACGGTGGTGCTGACGGTTTCGGCGTCGGTCCAGGTGTAGGACGCAATCAGGTTCAGGTTGTCGAAGACCGTGGCGTGGGCCTCGGCCTCAATCCCTTTTGAGCGCACCTTGCCGCTGTTTTCAAACCATCCCGCCGCGCTGTTGTAGGTGGCGACGTTGCTCTGCGTCAGGTCGTACATCGCGAGAGTCATCAGCGCATTCTGGTTTGGCTGATACTTCAGGCCGACCTCCAGCTGCTTGCCCACGCTCGGGTCGAACGGACCTACCCCCGGCGCCCGGTTGGTTTGCAGGTTAGGTTCAAAGGAGGTGCTGTAGCTGATGTACGGAGAGAGGCCGAAATCAAAGGCGTAGAGCAGGCCGGTGCGCCAGGTGAACTTGCTGTCGTTTTTCTGGCTGCGGCTGGCGTCGGTAAAGTCGGTGGTTCGCACCTCCGCCCAGTCGTAGCGCCCGGAAAGCAGCAGCTCCCAGCTCTCCCAGCTCAGCTGATCCTGCAGGTAGACCCCCACCTGGTCGAGATTCTGCTGCTCGTCGCTGGCGGTGCTGAAGGTACTTTCGTCGACGTTAACGCCGTACGCCGGATGGCGCCAGTCGATATCGTACTGCGAGCCGCCGGCGCGGCCGAGGTACTGTTTATCCTTGCTGGTCTTATAGTCCAGCCCGCCGATGACGGTATGCGCCAGCTGGCCGCTGGTAAACTGCGCCTCAAGCTGGTTATCAATGCCGAACTCATCGGTCTGGCGCTCCTCGCGCTGGGCGCGGCGGGACAGTACCGAACTGTTGGCGTCGCTGGTGGTGTACACCAGATAGCGGTACTTCTGCTTGATGGTGGCGTAGCGGGCGTTCTGGCGCAGCGTAAAGGTGTCGTTGAGCTGATGCTCAAACTCATAGCCGATCATCGTTTGCTCGCGCCACGACTGGTCATAGTTAGGATCGCTGACGTTAAAATCGCGCGGAATATAGCTCCCCTCGACGCTGCTGACGGTGCCGTAGCGCGGGAGGAAGTTGCGGTAGCCGGCATCGGGATCTTTTTGATAGCTGGTGAGCAGCGTGAAGCGGGTGGCCTGGTTGGGATACCAGGTCAGCGCCGGCGCAATCGCCATCCGCGTCTCTTTGTAGTCGTCAACCTGGTTATTCTGCGTGCGGGCGATACCGTTCAGGCGATACAGCAGGCTGCCGTCATCGCTCAGCGGGCCGCCAAAATCGAAGGCGCCTTCAGCGAGATGGTTGTTGCCGGTGCGGAACTGCACCTCGTGAACCGGCTGGGCGGTGGGGCGTTTGCTGGTCATGCTGATAAGCCCGCCGGGATTGACCTGACCAAACAGCACCGAGGCCGGGCCGCGTACCAGCTCCACGCGCTCCAGCAGCCACGGATCGAAGGTGCCGGTTTGCGAGGAGGCGGTGGCGCCGTAGCTCAGGCCATCGAGATACTTTGGCACGTAGCTGAAGCCGCGCACGAAGACCTCGTCGTTGCGGTTGGACGACCCGCGATACTCGGTAAAGACGCCGGCGCTGTAGCGCAGCGCCTGGGATACCGAGGTGACGTCGAGGGCCTTCATCTGATCGCGGGTGACTACCGAGACCGACTGCGGGGTTTTGATAAGCTCGGCGGCGGTTTTGGTGGCCGAGAGCGTTTTTGTCGCCACGATGCCCTTCAGCGGCGCGGTAGGATCTTCCCCGCCGCCCGCGGTGACCACCAGCGTCTCCTCCGCCGCCTGCACCTGCCCCGCGCAGGAAGCCAGCGCCATACCCGTGACCCAGAGTTTAGTTATCTTATTATTGTTAAACATATTTTTAGCTACATCCTTGGTTTTAATTGCCATAGAAACCCGTTTTTCCGCTAAGGGAAAATGTAACGGTCATCACCAACCGCCCAGATGTTATTGCAAATCATTCCTATTTGCATTAGCGTTGTTAACAAATTCTTACAGGAATAATCGGGCAATGAAGATGGCATGGAGTGGTCTGCTGGTGGGGATGAGCGCGCTACCGGCGGCGGCAATGAACTGCGAGTCTCCCTCGCTGCAGGGAGAGCTGCAGGGAAAATTCGATGCCAGCGGTGAGGTCTGCTTCGACCTGCCGACGTTGGGGGAAAACTACGTCACCGCGACCCTCTCCGGCGTAACGGATGCCCGCCTGCTGGATGAGCACAACCGCCGCCTGCGCACGCTGCTGGCGGGCGGACCGGCGGACGGCGAGCAGACGGTGCTGTTTTCTCTGCCGGTTAACCGTCCCTCGGCGCTGGTGCTGCACGGCGAAGAGGGGGCCCGCTGGCGCTTTCAGTGGCGGATGAAGGAGACCACCGCGCTGGCAAAAAACCAGCCTCTGGACCCGGTTAGCCCGCGTCTGCAGCGTCTGATGCAGGAGCTGGCGGCGGGGGGCTCAACGGTGGGCTTCTGGCAGGAGCGCGAGCAGGAGGGAACGCCGATGGTTGAGGCGCTGGACGCCGGCCATAAGCGCGTTACCTTTCTGTGGCGCGGGGCGAGCCGCAACGTGTTTCTGCTGGGATCGCCGGCGGGGGATCACGATCCGCTGTTTCGTCTCGGCAGTTCCGACGTCTGGTTCCGCAGCTACGTGGTCCCGGCGGATACGCTGATGCAGTACAAGCTGGCGCCGGACGTGCCGGTGATTGACGGCAGCGCGCGCGATCAGCGGCGGGCAATTCTGGTCAGCGCCCAGGCCGATCCGCTGAATCCGCACAGCGTTAACGCCGCCCGCGATCGCTGGAACCGCTATTCGCTGCTGGCTCTCAACCCGGCGCGTTTCTGCACCCCGCAGCGGATGGCGCAGCCGCTGCGCTACGGCACCTTGACCCGCCATCAGCTCTACAGCGACTTTTTGCACAACAGCCGGGAGGTGACTCTCTATCGCCCGCGCCTGCCGCAGCCGGCGCGCTGGACCCTGATGCTGTTCGATGGCAAAACCTACCAGGATGAATACCACTTCGCCAACGTCCTCGATAGCCTGATCGCCAGCCACGCGCTGCCGCCGATTAACGTGGTGTTTATCGACAGCCTCGACCATCCGCGGCGGGCCAAAGAGCTGCCGCCCAATCCCTTCTTCGCCGACTTTATGGCCCACGAGCTGCTGCCCTGGCTGCGCCAGCAGGGGCTGAACCCGACCCGACAAAAAACCGTGGTCGCCGGTTCGAGCTACGGCGGCCTGGCCGCTTCATGGGTGGCGCTACGCTATCCGCGTCAGTTTGCCAACGTGCTCAGCCTGTCGGGGTCGTACTGGTGGGCGCCGAAGGGGGAGGAGGCGAGCTGGCTGACGCGGCAGTACCAGCAGTCGCCGCGCTATCCGGTGCGCTTCTGGCTGCAGGCGGGCAAGTTTGAGACCGCGGGGCCGGACGGCGGGATTTATGCCAATACGCAGGAGTTTGAGCGGGTGCTGCGCGACAAAGGCTATCGCGTCAGCTTCCACCCCTCCTCCAGCGGCCACGACTATGCCGCGTGGTGCGAGGCGCTGGTGGCGGGGATGCGCGATTTCACCGGACTAACGCTCAAGGGAAAACCAGCGGCGCCAGACCCAGCGCAGCACCAGGTATTCAATCGCGCCCAGCGCTAAAAACCACAGGCAAAACAGCAGGGTGTAGAACTGGTTGAGATCGAGCAGGTGAAAGGTCGCAACCAGCTTCTGCGCCAGCGTGAGCCCAAGGGAGGGGGCCGGCAGCAGCAGGCAGGAGAGCAGAGCCAGCAGCAGGATACCGGCAGCGGTGATCAGCGTTTCAAGCGGATGTTTCATTACTTGTTAATCGTCAGTTAAAAAACATATTGTCGGGTAAAATATTCTTTAACGCAATATGCTTTCATCGGCAATTATTTTCTCCTCTCTGTATTATATCTGATGCATCAATTTTAATTTTTCTGTTAATTTAAATCGATACTTTTGTGATTAAGTTAATAACACTTTAATGTAAATTAAAGTCATTATTATATCGTCGCTTTTACAAAACTATAGGTGCTATAGCCTACCAGTGTAGCGATAATGATAGCCAGCAGGATGTACAGCACCAGGCGGCGCCCGCGGTAGATTCCAAACATAATGGGCCTCGTTTAATATAGGTTTATTAATCTTCTGTAATAGTTGCTTTGAGAAACAACTTATCACATATTTTGAATTTTGCGAGAGATTAAAAATTTCCTCAGGGTCATTTCTCTCGCCCCGTGAAATTATAATATTTTATTGGCCAGAAATGATTTCAGGCTTTCCGCTTCACGGAATTTATAAGGAAAATTTATTTTGACCAAAAAGATAAATCCCCGTAATACGCCCCCTTCAGGGGAGGCCGCATCCCGTCAGGCTTATCAGCAGACCGTGGCTGAAGTTTTGGCGCAGCAAGAGAGTCATGCCGAGGGCCTGACCTCCGCCCAGGCAGCAGAGCGCCTGGAAAGCTGGGGCCCTAACGCGCTGCCGGAAAAGAAAGGCAAGCCGGGCTGGCTGCGCTTTCTCGCGCATTTTAACGACGTCCTGATTTTTGTCCTGCTGGCCGCCGCTGCGCTCACCGCGGTGATGGGTCACTGGGTGGATACGCTGGTTATTCTTGGCGTCACCGTGATCAACGCCCTGATTGGCCACGTGCAGGAGAGCAACGCCGAAAAATCCCTGCAGGGCATTCGCAACATGCTCGCCAGCGATGCGCGGGTGCAGCGCAACGGCAGGCATGAAACCGTGGCGACCCGCGAGCTGGTGCCGGGGGATATCGTCATTCTGCGCGCCGGCGACCGCGTCCCGGCGGATATGCGCCTGATTGAAACCCACAGCCTGCGGGTGGAGGAGGCGATCCTGACCGGCGAATCGACGGTGGTGGATAAGACCACCGACGCGCTGCAGGGCGAGCTGCCGCTGGGCGACCGTACCAATATGCTCTTCTCCGGCACCACCATTAGCGCCGGCGCTGGCGTTGGCGTGGTGACCGCCACCGGCCAGCAGACCGAGCTCGGCCATATCAACCAGATGATGGCGGGGATTGAGAAGCACCGCACGCCGCTGCTGGTGCAGATGGACAAGCTCGGCAAAGCGATTTTCGTCATCATCCTCGCGATGATGGCCGCGCTGTTCATCTTTAGCCTGGCGCTGCGCGACATCCCGCTTGGCGAACTGCTGCTGTCGCTGATTAGCCTCGCGGTGGCGGCGGTACCGGAAGGTTTACCGGCCATCATCTCGATTATTTTATCCCTCGGCGTACAGGCGATGGCGCGGCAGCGGGCGATTATCCGCAAGCTGCCGACCGTCGAAACCCTCGGAGCGATGACCGTGGTGTGCTCGGATAAAACCGGCACCCTGACGATGAACGAAATGACCGTCAAAGCGATCGTGACCGCCGACTGCTGCTACCGCGTCGAAGGCGACAGCTACGAGCCGAAGGGCGATATCTGCCTCGAAGGTAGCGACGAGCCGGTGCAGATTAAGCCGGGCAGCGTGCTGGAAAGCTGGCTGCGGACCATCGACCTGTGCAACGACAGCCAGATCATCAAGGACGAACGCGGGCTGTGGGGCATTACCGGCGGACCGACCGAAGGCGCGCTGAAGGTGCTGGCGGCGAAAGCGCAGCTGGCGCCCGTTGAGACGCGCCTGATTGCCAAAATTCCGTTCGACTCGCAGTACAAATATATGGCCACCCTGCAGCAGATTGGCGACGAAGAGCGGGTGCTGATGACCGGCGCGCCGGACGTTATCTTCGCCATGTGCCGCCAGCAGATGAGCAAGCAGGGCGCGGTGCCGTTCGACCTGCAGTACTGGGAAGATGAGATGGCGCGCTTCGCCCGCCAGGGCCTGCGCATGGTTGCCGCCGCCGGCAAGCCGGCGACCGCCGGCAGCACGACGCTGACCCACGATGATCTGGGCGAAGGCATGGTGTTCCTCGGCATCGCCGGGATGATGGACCCGCCGCGTCCGGAGGCCATCGAGGCCATTCACGCCTGCCAGAACGCGGGGATCCGCGTGAAGATGATCACCGGCGATCACCCGCAGACGGCGATGAGCATTGGCCAGATGCTGGGGATCACCAACAGCAGCCAGGCGATGACCGGCTACCGTCTGGAGCACATGGATGACGCCGAGCTGGCACAAGCCGCCGTCGAGTACGATATTTTCGCCCGTACCAGCCCGGAGCACAAGCTGCGGCTGGTGAAAGCCCTCCAGGACAGCGGCGAAGTGGTCGGGATGACCGGCGACGGCGTCAACGACGCGCCGGCGCTGCGTCAGGCCGACGTCGGCATCGCCATGGGGATCAAAGGGACGGAGGTCACCAAAGAAGCCGCCGATATGGTGCTGACCGACGACAACTTTGCCACCATCGCCAGCTCGGTCAAAGAGGGGCGTCGGGTCTACGACAACCTGAAGAAGACCATCCTGTTTATCATGCCCACCAACCTGGCGCAGGGGCTGCTGATTATCATCGCCCTGCTGGCGGGGAACATTATTCCGCTGACGCCGGTGCTGATTCTGTGGATGAACATGGCGACCTCCGCCACGCTCTCCTTCGGCCTCGCCTTTGAAGCCGCCGAGCGCAACGCCATGAACCGTCCGCCGCGTAAAACCGGGCAGCACGTGATGGACGCCTTTGCCGTCTGGCGGGTGGCGTTCGTCGGCACGATGATCGCCGTCGCCGCCTTTATCCTTGAGGCCTGGCTGGCGCCGCGCGGCCACAGCCCGGAGTTTATCCGTACCGTGCTGCTGCAGATGCTGGTGACCGCCCAGTGGGTGTATATGATCAACTGCCGCAGCAGCGACAGCTTCTCGCTCAACATGGGCCTGCTGCGCAATAAAGGTATCTGGCTGGTGAGCGGCGTGCTGCTGCTGATGCAGCTGGTCATCATCTACGTCCCGCTGATGCAGACGATGTTCGGTACCGAAGGGCTGCCGCTGCGCTACTGGTTCGTCACTCTCGCCATCGGCGTGGCGATGTTCCTGGTGGTGGAGGTTGAGAAGCGCCTGACCAGCCGTTGGCGTAAAACCGCCTGAACCTTCGCGCCCTTCCCCGCCGGGAGGGGCGCGATAACGTCAGCAAGGAATTCCCCCTATGAAAAAAATGTTC
>NZ_JAQGFU010000134.1:0-11749 GCF_030078455.1 Klebsiella sp. Ech2A
CGACAGGGCGTTCCCCGCCCCCCCCGCCGCGCCGACGCTGGCCAGAGCGGTTTTGCACTGCGCCGCCGCCACCGGCACGTCAATCACGCAGTCGCTGGTCGGGATCATCTGGCAGGTCAGCACCTGGCGCGCGGCGGCCTCCTCGTCGCTCAGCGCCTCTTCGAGATAGTCATCGCCCAGGGCGTAATCACCGCTGGCGCAGCGGCATTTACAGGTGCCGCAGACGCCGTCCGAGCAGTCCATCGGCAAATTCACCTTCTGCCGATAGGCGGCATCCAGCACCTTCTCTCCGGGGTTGCAGTGGATAAAGCGGGTGATGCCGTCCTCAAAATTGAGCGCAATATTAAAGGTCATAAGCCCCTCTTAAATATGGTAAACGTCGATGACCTGACGGATGTAGTCGTTGTTCAGGCGCACGGTTTTTCGCACAATCTGCGGCCTGCCGTCTTCGACGGTGAGGGTGCAGCAGGTCGAGCCAAAATAGGCATCGGTCTGCTGGTAGCGATGGCTCCAGGTCACCCAGCTGTAGCGTACCTCCAGGCCCTGCTCGCCTTCGCCCGTCAGCTCCACGTTGCTTATCATGTGCGTGGTCCGCGGCTCCGGGGTGCTGGCGCCGGAGCGTTCCGTTTTGATGCGGTACACCCGGTCCTCAAGCCCGTCGCGGTTGGGGTAGTAGATCAGCGAAATCTCACGCTGCGGGTCGCGGGTGAGCCGGTCGTCATCGCCCCACGCCGGCATCCAGAACACCACCTTCGGGCTGTAGCACGTCAGCCATTCGTCCCACTGGCGGTCGTCAAGCAGGCGGGCTTCGTAGTAGAGAAACTGGCGAACCTGTTCAGGCGTCAACATTACGCCACCTCCACGCGCTGGGTGATCGACTGGTCGTAGCGCTGCTGCTCTTTATCAAGCGCCGCCAGCATCACGTTCTGCCAGTGGTGGTGATGGGCGATGTACAGGGCTTCATCCTCCGACTTGACTCCGCTCAGCAGCGGCGTAAATCCGGCGTGCCGGGCGTGCTCATCCGCGCCATCGACCCAGTGCAGCGCGCCGCGGCTGAGGTCGCTCCACGCCAGGCTCTCGCCGAGGTAGCCGCGCTGGCAGGCGCTGAACTCTTCGAGGTCATCCGGAGTGCCCATTCCGCTGACGTTAAAGAAATCCTCGTACTGGCGAATACGCAGGGCACGAGCCTCGTCGGGCTCCCCTTTTGGCGCAAAGCACCAGATGGTCACTTCGGTTTTGTCGACGGCGATCGGGCGGATCACGCGGATCTGAGTGGAGAACTGATCCATTAAGTAGACGTTAGGATAGAGGCACAGGTTGCGGGTTTCGTTGACCATCTGGTCGGCGCGCAGCTCGCCAAACTCCGCCTGCAGGCGCGCCCGGTGGGCGTAAACCGGACGTACCTCCGGATTGAGCGCGCGGGTCCACAGCAGCATATGGCCGTTTTCAAAGCCGTAGCCGCCGCCGAGGCTTTTCGACCAACCGTTGGCGTCCACCGAGTGCGTCCCTTCCGCTTCGTAGTTGCGCCGCGACATCGTTGAGGCGTAGTTCCAGTGCACCACGCTGACGTGGTAGCCGTCGGCGCCGTTTTCCGCCCCCAGCTTCCAGTTACCCTCATAAACGTAGCTCGAGGAGCCTTTGAGAACCTCCAGCCCTTCGGCCGCCTGATCGACCATCAGATCGATAATCTTCAGGGTCTCGCCGAGATACTGCTCCAGCGGCTGCACGTCATCGCTGAGGCTGCCGAACAGAAAGCCGCGGTAGGACTGAAAGCGCGGGAGCTTTTTCAGGTCATGGGAACCCTCGAGCTTAAACGTCTCCGGGTAGCCGCCGGTGCTCTCGTCTTTCGCTTTTAGCAGCTTGCCGCTATTGCCAAAGGTTCAGCCGTGGAACGGACAGGTGAAGGAGTTTTTATTCCCGGTTTTGCGCCGACACAGCATGGCGCCGCGGTGCGCACAGCTATTAATAAGCGCATGGAGCTGGTTCTTTTTATCCCGGGTAATAATCACCGGCTGGCGTCCGAGGGTCAGGGTATAATAATCTCCGGCCTCGGCAATTTGACTTTCATGGGCGAGGAACGCCCAGTTGCCTTCGAATATATGCTTCATTTCAAAATCAAATAGCTGGCTGTCGGTAAATATTGAACGATGACAGCGATAAATATGCTTTTCACGGTCAACAATTAATGCGTTGCTAATTTTAGCTTTTAACGTTGCGTACGTTTTTTGCATGAGTCAGGTCCTCCTGCATGATTCAGGATTAAAAGGCGGTGGCGAGATAATAACGACGCGGTACGGATTAATTAAGGCGATGGTACCGGTAGCCCGGACAGGGCGCGACGCCGCTGTCCGGGTTAAAAGAGCGGCTTACTCCTGCGCGCGCAGGCGGGTGCCGCGCTGCTCTTCATCGGCGTTTAGCGCCGGGCAGAGGGTGAAATCAAAGCACACTTCGGTATGCGCGCCGTCGAGCTTACGCTGCTGGATAAGCTCGCGATCGGTGATTTTAACCGGGTCGGCGATCAGCCCGTCGCGGGTAGCAAAGGCGAAGTCGTCCCACAGGTATTTATCGCCATTGAGGTTAATTTGACTGGTTAAATGCCTGTGGCCCGGAGCCGACACGAAGAAGTGGATATGCGCCGGGCGATTGCCGTGGCGCCCCAGCTGGTCAAGCAGCTTCTGGGTCGGGCCATCCGGCGGGCAGCCGTAGCCGGAAGGCATGATGCTGCGCACGCTGTAGCGGCCGTCGGCGCCGGTACGAATGCGGCGGCGCAGGTTATACTCCCCCTGGCTCTGGTCGAAGAAGGAGTAATTCCCGAGGGTGTTGGCGTGCCAGATATCGACCACGGCGTTCGCTACCGGGCGCCCCTGGGTATCGCAAACCTGGCCATGCAGCCACATCACCTCTCCCGCATCTTTGCCGTCATCCATCCGCGCATAGCCGTCGCTCAGCGGCGCGTTGGCGACGTATAGCGGCCCCTCAATGGTGCGCGGAGTGCCGGTTTCCCGGTGCTGGGCGGCTTCGATAGCGTCCTGGCGCAGGTCGAGGAAGTGCTCGATTCCGAGGCCCGCCGCCAGCAGCGCCGCCTCCTGGCGCCCGCCCAGCTCGTGGAGATAGTTCACCGCGTGCCAGAACTCTTCCTGGCTAATATTATAATCATCGATCAGGGTGCACATATCTTCGAGGATGCGGTGGACGATGGCTTTAAAGCGCTCGTTGCCGCCGGGAACGTTCAGGCCGGCGCTTTCACGTAATAATTTCTGCACGGCTTCTTGTTGTACGAAAGAATTTTTCATAACGATTCTCACTTATTGCTTGCAGCTTATTTGTAGGGTTTACGCCGATATAAACCGGCGCGAGGTTAATTATTATTATTTATCGTCTTCACGAATCGATGATGGATGACGGCAGAGCGCCTCCACGCGTATTTCCATAAACGGGTACAGCGGTAGCCCCATTAATATCTGATGCAGCTCTTCGGCATCCCGCACGTCAAAAATACTGACGTTGGCGTACAGCCCGGCGACGCGCCAAATATGCCGCCATTTACCTTCCCGCTGCAGCTGCTGCGAGTAGGCCTTTTCGCGCTGCTTGATCTCCTCAATTTCAGCGCCGGGAAACCCCAGCGGAATATTGACGGTCATATCCACTTTGAACAGCATTTCTCTCTCCTGTGCGCGCTTACGCTTTACGGGTATAAAACTGCAGCTTATCTTCATCGAGCTCGACGCCGAGCCCCGGCGTCTGCGGCAGAACGACCTGCCCCTCGGCGAAGGTCAGCGGCACGCTGATGATGTCGTCCTTTAGCAGCAGCGGGCCAAACATCTCGGTTCCCCACTGCAGCGGCAGCGTTGACCAGGCGTGCAACGACGCCACCGTGCCGACGCTCCCTTCCAGCATGGTGCCGCCGTACAGGCCAATGCCCGCCGCCTGCGCCACCCGCGCGAGGGCCAGCACGCTGGCCGGACCGCCGGCTTTAGCAATCTTCAGCGCGTAGGCGCCGCTGAATCCCTGCCGGGCCAGGCGGTAGCCGTCATAGTGGGTGGCGACGGCTTCATCCGCGAGGATCGCGGTCTCGACGCGGTGGCTAAGGCGCACCAGGGCGGCGTTATCCTGCGCGCTAACCGGCTGTTCGATAAGGTCGACCCCCATCGCCGCCAGCTCGCGGCAGCCCCTGGCCGCGGCGGTGGCGTCCCACGCCTGGTTGACGTCAACCCGAATGCTGGCCCGGTCGCCCAGCGCCTCGACGATGGCGCGGGTGTGCCTGAGGTCGGTAGCCAGCTCCCGGGCGCCAATTTTAAGCTTGAACGCCTGATGGCGGCGTTCGCTCAGCAGCCGTTCGCCTTCGGCAATGTCCTTCGCGGTATCGCCGCTCGCCAGCGTCCACAGCACCGGCAGCGAGGTCTGCAGCGCCCCGCCCAGCAGCGCCGAAACCGGTAGCCCCAGCGCCTTGCCCTGGGCATCGAGCAGCGCGGTCTCAATCGCCGATTTGGCAAAGGTATTGCCTTTAACGGCGCCGTTCATGCGCTCGGTGAGCGCGTTGAGGTTATCCGCCGGCTGGCCCTTGAGCAGCGGCGTCAGATAGTGGGTAATGGCGGAGACGATGGCCTCCGGGCTTTCGACGCCATAGCTCAGGCCACCAATGGTGGTCGCCTCGCCGATCCCACAGATGCCGTCGGAGCGCGTGAGGCGAATAATCACCAGCGTCTGGCAGCCCATGGTGGCCATTGAGAGTTTGTGCGGGCGAATGGTCGGGACATCAACCAGCCAGCTTTCAATGCGTTCTACGGTCGCGGTCATCTTCTGTTCCCAATCGTGAAATAGCCTGACCCGGGATCGTTCGCGCAGCGCCCGCTGCGGCCCCGGTAAGGTGGCCAGGCGCGGCGGCTGCATCAACGCTATCGGGTATAACTTTTTGTGCCCCCAACCATAACGGGAGGTGACGATGCCTTTGACAATAGGGGGCACTCACCGGCACGGTCAACGGCGATAATCGAAATGTTGTGCGATTATCGACGCGCTTGTTAAATTGAGGTTAATAATGTGATCCGGGTGGGAAAACGCGCACATTCCGCCGCCGCCCGCTGTGCGCAGGGTATAGTGATGCCCGCGAGCTTTGTCTTCGAATGGAGAGGAATTCAATGAGCGATAGATCCCCGACCACCCTCAGCGCCAGGCAGGCCGAACACGACCCAAACTTTATGCTGTCGCTGGCGCGCGGGCTGGAGGTGCTCAACGCCTTTACTCCCCAGCGCCAGCGGCTGACCATTTCGCAGCTCAGTCAGAAAACGCAAATTTCTCGCGCCGCCGTGCGCCGCTGCCTCTATACCCTGGCGGCGCTCGGGATGGTGCACAGCCCCGATGGCCGCAGCTACGAGCTGCTGCCGCGCGTGCTGGCGGTGGGCCACGCCTACCTTGCCGGCACGCCGCTGGCAAAAGTGGCGCAGACCGCGCTGGATACGCTGGGCAAAACGCTGGGCGAGTCCTGTTCAGCCGCCACCCTGGATGGGGATAACGTGCTCTATATCGCCAGAGCCGCGGTCAACAACCTGCTCAGCGTCGACATCGGGCGCGGCAGTCGCCTGCCCGCCTGGGCCACCTCGATGGGCCGGGTGCTGCTCAGCGCGCTGCCGGAGGAGCAGCTTGAGGTGACATTGTCACGCGCGGTGCTGATGCGCTATACCCCGCATACGGTCTGCGATCTGCCGGGATTGCGCGAGGAAATTGCCAAAGTCCGCATGCAGGGATACGCGCTCGCGGACAGGCAGATTGAGGTTGGGCTGTGCTCGCTGGCGGTGCCGCTGCTGTCGCGCGGCGGCCAGGTGGTGGCGGCGCTCAACGTCGGCGTGCCTGCGGCCGCGATGAGCGCCGGGGCGCTAAAAGAGCTGGCCCTGGCGCCGCTGCGCCGGGCCGCCATGGAGCTCTCTCTCCAGCTATAGGGCGTCACTCACCGGCGGCGCCTTCGCGAGGCTGCGCCAGATCCCCATTGCCAGCAGCAGCAGCAGGACGCCGGCCGTCGCCAGGACGATACTGTGGGCGCTGATAAACGCCGTTTTGGCCGCCTCAACCAGCGCATGGGCCGGAATAGCGGGCATCGACTGGGCCAGATTTATCGCCTCGCTAATAGAGGATGCGGCCTGCTCCGCCGCGCCGCCGTCAATACCGTTCGGTAACACAATCGACGCGCCGTAGCTGCGGGTCAGGATCAGGCCAAAGAGCGCTATGCCCAGCCCGGCGCCGAGCTCATAGGCCATCGTTTCAATCGCTCCCGCCGCGGCCGCCTTCTCTTTTGGCGCGGCGGCCATAATCGCCGAGCTGGAGGCCAGCAGCGCGCTGGCAACGCTGAAGCCCAGCATCGTCATCAGCCCCCACGCCAGCCACGGCTGGCTGCTAAAGTCGGTCAGCGACAGCCCGAGGAAGCTGAACGCGCTGAGCAGCATCCCGCCGGTGGCGACCTGACGCAGGCCGAGACGCGAGACCATCATCCCGGCGATTGGCCCGCTAAATCCGCTGGCCACCATCAGCGGCAGCATAAACAGCCCGGCCTCAAACGGCGTTTTACCGTGCACAAACTGCAGCTCCTGCGCCATCAGCAGTTCGAAACCCACCAGCGTAATCAGCGCCGTCATCGCCATCATCACGCCGCTTAGAATAATGCGGTGCGTGAAGAGGCGCATATCCACCATCGGCCTTGCCGATGCGAGCTGCCGGCGCACGAAGGAGAACAGCATCCCCGCGCCGGCGAGGGCCACCAGTCCGGTGATCCACAGCTCAAGCTGCCCTTTCAGCGCCGTTTTGGCGCTAAAGACCAGCATCAGGATCGCCGGGATCAGCATCAGCGCCTGCAGCATATTGAGCGGCTGCTCGCGTCGCGCGGGCTGGCGCGGCACCATTCGCGCGCTGAAGGCCATCACCACCAGCACGATGGGAACGTTGAGCAGGAAGACCGATCCCCAGTAGAAGTGCTCCAGCAGCATTCCGCCCACCAGCGGACCGAAAGCCGCGCCGCCTGAGCCTATCGCCGCCCACAGGCCCAGCGCCATGTTGCGGTGGCTAGCTTCGGCGAAGGTGTTACGAATGCCGGCCAGCGTCGCCGGGACAATCATCGCGGCCCCGATGGCCAGCAGCGCCCGGGAGGCAATCAGCGCTATCGCGCTGGGGGAAAAGGCCGCCGCCAGCGACGCAACGCCGAAAATCCCGCTGCCGAGCAGCAGCAGGCGCTTAAAGCCAATTTTGTCGCCAAGCGCGCCCATCGGCAGCACCATACCGGCCATCACTAATGAATAGATATCAATGATCCACAGCAGCTCATTGCTGCTGGTTCCCAGCGATACGCTAAGCGTTGGCGCCGCCACGTGCAGCACCGTGGCATCGATCGCCACTGGAAGATAAACCAGCAAAATCGCTATAAGCGTTAACCATTGCCGAGACATACTACATTTCCTCAATTAACTAAGTTGGACACGCGTCCAGGAATGCGATCCTGCCGGATTGTTGAACGACTGTCCAACTTTTTGTTACTATCGATGAAAACCACTGTGCGGCGGGAGCATATGAACTATTTAAGTCGGGAAGATCGGCGGGAAGTTATCCTGCAGGCGGCGATGCGCGTGGCCCTGCGCGGCGGCCTGGGCGCGATGACCGTTCGGCAGATAGCCGGCGAAGCCGGCGTGGCCACCGGGCAGCTGCACCACCACTTCACCTCCATCGGCGAGCTGAAGGCCCATGCCTTCGTCCAGCTGATTCGGGATATGCTGGCCATCCAGCTGGTTGACGATGCGGCGAGCTGGAACGAGCGCCTGTTTTCTATGCTCGGCAGCGAAGATGGCCGGCTGGAGCCCTACATTCGCCTGTGGCGCGAGGGGCAGCTGCTTTCCAGCAGCGACAGCGATATCAAAGCGGCCTACCTGCTCACCATGAGCCTGTGGCACGAAGAGACCGTCAACATTATTCAGCGCGGAACCGCGGCCGGGGAGTTTCATCCCGGCGACAGCGCGGAGAATATTGCCTGGCGGCTCATCGCCCTCGTCTGCGGCCTGGACGGCATCTACGCGCTGGGGATGAAGGAGATTGATGACGCCGCCTTTAGTCGATATATAAACTATTATATAACGATGGAGCTTCTACGTTCGCCTGAACAGCCCCAGACCTGACGCCCCTGCCGCCGCCTGCGGGAGGCGGCGTAGACCTTTCACCCGACGAGGCTCTTCTGTGGAAGCGGCCGCAAGCCCCTTAACTTCACAATAATTTTACATTTTGTAACAAATAACACCCCTCTATTCGTCGCGTGTTTTCTTCTGCACCTTTTTTTTTATCTATTCTTTCAAACATTACAATAATTAAAACGACCAGCCTTCATATAACAGCCGCTGCTTAATTTTCTCTTTTCCAATCGCTATTTTCTTTGGTTACGGTGCAATCGAGGGCAATATGTCAATACAAAATGAGAAAGATAACCATTACCTTTTAAAAGACTGGAGACCCGAGAATCCGGCATTTTGGGAAAACAAAGGCAAAAAGATTGCGCGAAGAAACCTTTGTATTTCAGTTACCTGCCTGCTACTCGCCTTCTGCGTCTGGATGTTATTTAGCGCAGTAGCGGTAAATCTCAATAAGGTCGGATTTAATTTCACTACCGACCAGCTGTTTTTATTAACCGCCCTTCCTTCGCTTTCCGGAGCAATATTACGCGTGCCCTATTCGTTTATGGTGCCAATATTTGGCGGGCGCTACTGGACGGTGATCAGTACCGTTATATTAGCGATCCCGTGCCTGTGGCTCGGTTTCGCGGTGCAGGATCCGGCGACGCCTTACTGGATATTTATCGCCATCGCCCTGCTGTGCGGTTTCGCCGGCGCCAACTTTGCCTCCAGCATGGGCAATATCAGCTTTTTCTACCCGAAGGCTAAACAGGGCAGCGCGCTCGGCGTTAACGGCGGGCTGGGCAACCTCGGGGTCAGCGTGATGCAGCTGCTGTCGCCTATTTTCGTGTTCCTGCCGCTGTTTACCTTCCTCGGCGTGCGCGGCACTGAACAGCCGGATGGTTCGATCCTCTGGCTCGGCAACTCGCCGCTGATCTGGGTTCCCCTGCTGCTGATTGCCACCGCCGCCGCCTGGTTCGGCATGAACGATATCGCCGGTTCAAAAACGTCAATTCGCGACCAGCTGCCGGTGCTAAAGCGGCCGCATATGTGGCTGCTGAGCCTGCTGTACCTGGCGACCTTCGGCTCGTTTATCGGCTTCTCCGCCGGCTTTGCGATGCTGGCGAAAACGCAGTTCCCGGAGGTCAATATCCTGCAGCTGGCCTTCTTCGGGCCGTTTATCGGCGCCCTGGCCCGCTCGTTTGGCGGCATTATCTCAGACCGCCTCGGCGGGGTTAACGTGACGCTCGCCAACTTTGTCCTGATGGCGCTGTTTACCGGCCTGCTGTTTCTCACCCTGCCGGGCTCCGACTCCGGCAGCTTCCTCGCCTTTTACGTGGTGTTTATGGGGCTGTTCCTCACCGCCGGCCTCGGCAGCGGCTCCACCTTCCAGATGATCGCCGTGATCTTTCGCCAAATCACCGTCGATAGCGTCAAAAAACGCGGCGGCACCGACGAACAGGCCCAGCATGAGGCGGTGACCGATACCGCCGCCGCGCTCGGCTTTATCTCCGCCATTGGCGCCGTGGGGGGCTTCTTCATCCCCAAAGCCTTTGGCACCTCGCTGGCCATGACCGGCTCTCCGGTCGGCGCCATGAAGATCTTTTTTGTGTTTTACGTGGTTTGCGTGCTGGTGACCTGGCTGGTCTACGGGCGCCGCAGGCCGGCAACGAAATAAACAGAACAAGAAATACATGTTGAGCAGTGTAACCACGGGGGCGCAATCCCCCGTCAGGAGATAATGTCATGAGCAAACTACTGGATCGCTTTCGCTACTTTAAGCAAAAAGGCGAAAGCTTTGCCAACGGTCACGGCCAGGTGTACAACACCAACCGTGACTGGGAGGATAGCTACCGTCAGCGCTGGCAGTTCGATAAGATTGTCCGCTCCACGCACGGCGTCAACTGTACAGGCTCATGTAGCTGGAAGATCTACGTTAAAAACGGGCTCGTCACCTGGGAAACCCAGCAGACCGACTACCCCCGCACCCGCCCTGACCTGCCGAACCACGAGCCGCGCGGCTGCCCGCGCGGCGCCAGCTACTCGTGGTACCTCTACAGCGCCAACCGCCTGAAGTACCCGCTGGCGCGCAAGCGGCTGATTGAGCTGTGGCGCGAAGCGCTGACGCAGCACCCGGACCCGGTGAACGCGTGGAACAGCATCATGCAGGACCGGCAAAAATGCCTGAGCTACAAGCAGGCGCGCGGCAAAGGCGGGTTTATTCGTTCGACCTGGAAAGAGCTCAACCAGCTGATCGCCGCCGCCAACGTCTGGACCATTAAAAACTATGGCCCGGACCGCGTGGCCGGCTTCTCGCCCATTCCGGCGATGTCGATGGTCTCCTACGCCGCCGGCACCCGCTATCTGTCGCTGATCGGCGGAACCTGCCTGAGCTTCTATGACTGGTACTGCGACCTGCCGCCCGCCTCGCCGATGACCTGGGGCGAGCAGACCGACGTGCCGGAATCCGCCGACTGGTACAACTCCAGCTACATCATCGCCTGGGGCTCTAACGTCCCGCAGACCCGTACGCCGGACGCCCACTTCTTCACCGAGGTGCGCTACAAAGGCACCAAAACCATCGCCATCACCCCGGACTATTCGGAGGTCGCCAAGCTCTGCGACCAGTGGCTGGCGCCCAAACAGGGTACCGACAGCGCGCTGGCGATGGCGATGGGCCACGTGATCCTCAAGCGCTTCCACCTCGATAGCCCCAGCGATTACTTCCTCAACTACTGTCGCCACTACACCGATATGCCGATGCTGGTGATGCTCGAACGGCGGGACGACGGCACCTGGGTGCCCGGGCGCATGCTGCGCGCCTCGGACCTGCTGGACGGCCTGGGCGAAAGCAATAACCCGGAGTGGAAAACCGTCGCCTTCAACGCCGAAGGGGAGCTGGTGGCGCCCAACGGCTCGATCGGCTTTCGCTGGGGTGAGAAAGGCAAGTGGAACCTCGAGCAGCTGGCGGCCGGCAGGGAGACCGAGCTGCGGCTCTCCCTGATGGATATCAAGGATTCCGTCGCCGCGGTGGGCTTCCCCTACTTTGGCGGTAACGAAAACCCGCACTTTCGCAGCGTGAAGCAGGAGCCGGTGCTCATCCATCAGCTGCCGGTGAAGCAGCTGGCGCTGGCAAACGGTGAAAGCGGCCTGGTGGCCAGCGTTTACGATCTGGTGCTCGCCAACTATGGCCTCGATCGCGGCCTCGATGACGCCAACGCGGCGCAGGATTTTGACGATCTTAAAGCCTACACTCCGGCCTGGGCCGAGCAGATCACCGGCGTGGCGCGCCGACACATCGAGCAGATCGCCAGGGAGTTCGCCGATACCGCGCATAAGACCCACGGTCGTTCGATGATTATCCTCGGCGCCGGCGTCAACCACTGGTATCACATGGATATGAACTTCCGGGGGATGATCAACATGCTGGTGTTCTGCGGCTGCATCGGGCAGAGCGGCGGCGGCTGGTCGCACTACGTGGGTCAGGAGAAGCTGCGTCCGCAAACCGGCTGGCTGCCGCTGGCCTTTGCCACCGACTGGAACCGCCCGCCGCGCCCGATGAACAGCCCCGCTTATTTCTACAACCACTCCAGCCATGGGCGTTTTGAAAA
>NZ_JAQGFU010000135.1:0-11709 GCF_030078455.1 Klebsiella sp. Ech2A
ATCTTGGCATCGCCAGCGCCACCGGCCAGCCGGTGCTTCACGACCTGCTCTCCACCTTCCCGGCAACGCTCGAGCTGGCGACGCTGGCGCTGATTATTGGCGCCCTGCTTGGCGTGACTGCCGGCGTGCTCTGCGCCCGCTACGTCGGCTCGCCCTGGGACCTGGCGGTACGCACCTTTACGCTGCTCGGCAACTCGGTGCCGATTTTTTGGCTCGGCCTGCTGATGCTGGCGCTGTTCTACGCCAGGCTGCAGTGGACGCCTGGCCCCGGGCGGCTGGACGATATTTATCAGTACAGCGTCGAGCCGCGCACCGGATTTGCGCTGATTGACACCTGGCTGTCCGGTGATAGAGAGGCGTTTAAAAATGCCGTCGGCCACCTGCTGCTGCCGGTGGTGCTGCTGGCCTACTACTCGCTGGCCAGCATCACCCGCCTGACGCGTTCCGCCTGCCTGAGCGAGATGAACAAAGAGTACGTCCTGCTGGCGCGCGCCAAAGGGGCCGGCGAAATGACGATCCTCTTTCGCCACGTGCTGCCCAATATTCGCGGCACCCTGCTGACGGTCATTGCTCTGGCCTGGACCGCCATGCTGGAAGGCGCGGTGCTCACCGAAACCGTCTTCTCGTGGCCGGGAATCGGGCGCTATCTCACCACCGCGCTGTTTGCCGGCGACACCACGGCGATCATGGGCGGTACGCTGCTGATTGGCGCCAGCTTCGTCCTGATTAATAACCTTACCGACCTGCTGGTACGGTTAACCGACCCGAGGGTGCACTGATGCCGACCTGGTTGTTTTTACGCCGCCTGCGCCGCTCCCCCGCCACCTTCTGCGGGCTGGTGATTATTCTGCTGCTGGTGCTGGTGGCGCTGTTCGCGCCGTGGCTGGCGCCGCTGGACCCCAACTGGCAGGATGCCGCCGCCCGCCTGCAGGGGCCGAGCGCCCAACACTGGCTCGGCACCGACAGCTACGGCCGCGACCTGCTTTCGCGCCTGATTTACGGCACCCGGCCGGCTCTGGGGCTGGTGGCGCTGGTCACCCTGATCACCCTTCCCGCCGGCCTGCTGGTGGGTATTCTCTCCGGCTACTACGGCGGCTGGCTGGAGCGCGGGCTGATGCGCTTTACCGACGTGGTGATGTCGATGCCGCGGCTGATTCTGGCCTTCGCCTTTGTCGCCATGCTCGGCCCGGGGCTGGTTAACGGCGCGCTGGCGCTGGCGCTCACCGCCTGGCCGGCCTACGCCCGCCAGGCGCGCAGTGAAATTCAGCGCCTGCGCCACAGCGACTACCTGGCGGCGGCGGAAATGATGGGCATTGGCGGCCGGCGGCTGCTGATGGGCCATATTCTCCCGCTGTGCCTGCCTTCGGCCATCGTGCGCCTGGCGCTGGATCTGGCGGGCATCATCCTCGCCGCCGCCGGGCTGGGCTTTCTCGGCCTCGGCGCCCGCCCGCCGATGGCGGAATGGGGGGCGATGATCGCCGATGGGATGCAGGTAATTTTCGACCAGTGGTGGATTGCCGCCGCGCCCGGCGCGGCGATCCTGATTGCCAGCCTGGCATTTAACCTGCTGGGCGACGGCCTGCGCGACGTACTGGAGCCACAACATGACTGATACCCGACTCAACGTCCAGGGACTCTCCATTGACTACCCCAGCGCCCGGGTAGTGAACGATTTAAGCTTTACGCTCGGCAACGAACGCCTGGCGCTGGTGGGCGAGTCGGGCTCCGGGAAATCGATGACCGCCCGCGCCCTGATGGGGCTGGTGCGCAGGCCGGGCGTGGTCAGCGCCGGCGCGCTCAACGTACTGGGCCGCGACGCGCTAACCCTCAGCAGCCGCGGCTGGCGCGCGCTGCGCGGCAACGATATGGCGATGGTGCTGCAGGACCCGCGCTATGCGCTAAACCCGGTGCTCAGCATCCAGGCGCAGCTGGAGGAGGCGCTTACGCTCCACCAGCGCCTGAACCGCCGCCAGCGGCTGGAGGCGGTGAAAGCCGCCGTGGCCGCCGTGGGCCTCGATTTACCGGTGCTGTCCCGCTATCCGGGGGAGCTCTCCGGCGGCATGGGCCAGCGGGTGATGATCGCCCTTGCGCTCCTTAATAACCCGAAGGTGCTGATTGCCGATGAGCCCACCTCGGCGCTCGACGCCCGCCTGCGCAACCAGATCCTCGAGCTGCTGGTCGAACAGTGCGAGCAGCGCCAGATGGCAATGCTGCTGATCAGCCACGACCTGCCGCTGGTCGCCGAACACTGCCATCGGGTGCTGGTGATGTATCAGGGGGCTCAGGTCGACGGGATGGCGGCGCGCGACCTGCCTGCGGCCACCCACCCCTATACCCGCACGCTGTGGACCTGCCGTCCCGACGCGCGGACCTACGGCCGGATGCTGCCGACCCTCGACAGAAATCAATCTTTTACGGAGGCGACGCATGACGGTCGTTAATCTCACGGCGTTACGGGTCATTTTCGGCGCTAAAACGGCGGTTTCCGCCGCCAGCTTCAGCGTTGACGCCGGAGAAACCTTCAGCCTGATCGGCGCTTCCGGCTGCGGAAAATCGACCATTCTGCGGGTGCTGGGCGGGCTGCAGCACGACTGGCGCGGCGAGGTGGCGCTGTTCGGCAAGGCCATTACGCCGGGCGTTCGCTTCCAGGGCCAGCTGCGGCGCAACGTGCAGATGGTGTTTCAGGACCCCTACGCCTCGCTGCATCCAAACCATACCCTGTGGCGCACCCTCGCGGAGCCGCTGGAGATTCACGGCATCAGCGATATTGCGCAGCGGGTGACGACTGCTCTGGAGCAGGTTGGGCTGCCCGCCGACGCCGCGCGTCGCTATCCGCACCAGCTTTCCGGCGGCCAGCGCCAGCGCGTGGCGATTGCCCGCGCGCTGCTGCTGCGCCCGCAGATTCTGCTGCTGGATGAGCCGACGTCGGCGCTGGATATGTCGGTACAGGCGGAGATCCTCAACCTGCTGAACCGGCTGAAGCAGGAGCACGGTATGACCTACCTGCTGGTGAGCCACGACGCCGACGTGGTGGCCCATATGTCGGACCGGGCGGCGTTTATGGCTGAAGGAGCGATCCAACGCTTCTTCGATCGAGAAGCGCTGGTTAACGGCGAGCATCGGATGATCTGAGGTTCCCGAACCGCAGGCCGCTCCCGGCGTAAACGCCTTATCCGGGAAGCGGCCGCGGCGTCTGTTCTACTCCGCCAGACTGGCAAAGCGGGCGAATACCGCGTCAAAAATAGCCAGCCCTTTGGCGACCTGCTCGGCGCTGATGGTGCACGGCGGCACCACGTGGATGCGGTTTTCCACCACGAAGGCCAGCAGGCCGGCCTCGGTTAATGCCCCCTTGATCGCCGCCATATCGGAGGCCGCCAGCGGCGTTTTGCGCGCGCGGCTGCTGACCAGCTCCAGCGCCTGGAACAGCCCGCGCCCGCGCACCTCGCCGATGATAGCGTGCTTTTGCGCCAGCGCCTCCAGCCCCTCACGCAGCACGCCGTTGCCGATCGTCGCCGCATTTTCGACGATCTTCTCCTCTTTCATCGCGTCGATAGTGGCCACGATGGCCGCCATCGCCAGCGGGTGGCCGGAGTAGGTCAGACCGCCGGCAAAGAAGTGGTCGTCAAAGTGGCGGGCGATCGGCTCGCTAATCAGCACCCCGCCCGCGGGCACGTAGCCGGCGTTAACCCCTTTAGCGAAGGTCACCAGATCCGGCACAATCCCATCCTGCTCAAAGGCAAACCAGCTGCCGGTGCGGCCAAAGCCGGCCATCACTTCATCGAGGATCAGCACGATGCCAAACTCGTCGGCCAGCGCCCGCACGCCCTGCATATAGCCATCCGGCGGCACGAGGATCCCGGCGGTGCCCGGAATAGACTCCAGCAGGATCGCGGCAATCGCGCCGGGACCTTCGCACTCGATCATTCTGCGCAGGTGCGCCAGCGCGCGCTGGCACTCCTCCTCTTCGCTGGTGGCATTGAATTCGCTGCGGTAGAGGTACGGGTTGAAGAAGTGAACGTGGCCGCGCGAATACTCGTTCGGCACCCGGCGCCAGTCGCCGGTGGCGGCAATGGCGCTGCCGGTATTGCCATGATAGGAGCGGTAGGCGGAGAGCACCTTATCGCGCCCGGTATACAGCCGCGCCATGCGGATCGCGTTTTCGTTGGCGTCCGCGCCGGCGTTGGTGAAGAACACCTTGCTAAAGCCTTCCGGCGCCAGCTCAACGATGCGCTTCGCCGCTTCGCCGCGCGCGAGGTTGGCGGTAGCCGGCGCGATGGTCACCAGCTCCTCCAGCTGCGCCTTCATCGCCGCCAGCACCCGCGGATGCTGATAGCCGATATTGACGTTGACCAGCTGGCTGCTGAAATCAAGGTACGTTTTACCTTCGTAATCCCACAGCTCGCAGCCTTTGGCTCCGGCAATCACCAGCGGGTTCAAATTGCCCTGCATCGACCATGAGTGAAATACATAAGCGCGATCCAGTTGGCGTACGTCATCGTTGCTTACCGATACATCGTCTTGTAGTGCCAGCTTCATACCCTGCCCCTCTGATGGCGTTGTTGTTGTCACTATCATTGGGCGCATTGGCGAAAAAGGGATAGAGCCAGTGCGCGGCAGGCGATGTGACACGGTGTCACATCGCCGCATGACGACTGGCCCTGTGCGCGCCCGCCGCCGGTTTTTATAGTGGGTGAACCAGGCACACAGGAGAATGAAATGACGACCAACAACGTGGTATTTATTACCGGGGCAACCTCGGGTTTTGGCGAAGCGGCGGCGCAGGTTTTTGCCGAGGCCGGCTGGTCGCTGGTGCTTAGCGGCCGCCGTCTGGCGCGGCTGGAGAAGCTGAAGGATGCGCTGAGCCAGAAGGTGTCGGTGCATATTATCGAGCTCGACGTGCGCGACAGCGACGCGGTGGCGGCGGCGGTGGCCTCGCTGCCGGCGGACTTCGCCGATATTAAAACCTTAATCAACAACGCCGGGCTGGCGCTGGCGCCGCAGCCGGCGCAAAAGGTTGACCTGCAGGACTGGAAAACGATGATCGATACCAACGTCACCGGGCTGGTCAACGTCACCCACGCCCTGCTGCCGACGCTGATTAAGCACGGCGCCGGGGCCTCGATTATCAACATCGGTTCAATCGCCGGCCAGTGGCCCTATCCGGGCAGCCACGTCTACGGCGCAAGCAAGGCGTTCGTGAAGCAGTTCAGCTACAACCTCCGCTGCGACCTGCTGGGGACCGGCGTGCGGGTCACCGACCTCGCGCCGGGGATCGCCGAGACCGAATTCACCCTGGTACGCACCAAAGGCGACCAGGCGGCATCCGATAACCTCTATCGCGGCACCACGCCGCTGAGCGCGCAGGATATTGCCGGGCAGATGTTCTATATCGCCACCCTGCCGGATCATATGAATATCAACCGCGTGGAGGTGATGCCGGTACGTCAGGCCTGGCAGCCGTTCGCCATCGATCGCGATTAAAGCAGCGTATTGAGAAAGCCCGGTCGGCTCGCCGACCGGGCTTTTTAGCGCTAGCGGCTGCTCTGCAAAAACTGCCGCACCCGCTCGGAGTCCGGGTTAGTGAAGAACTTCTCCGGCGGCGCTTTCTCGATCAGCAGCCCCTTCTCCAGAAACACCACCTCGTCGGAGACCTGGCGGGCAAAGTCCATCTCGTGGGTCACCACCACCATGGTGTAGCCCTCGGCCGCCAGCGCTTTCATCACTCCCAGCACCTCGTTGACCAGCTCAGGATCCAGCGCCGAAGTCGGTTCATCGAACAGGATCACCTCCGGCGACATGGCCAGCGAGCGGGCAATCGCCACCCGCTGCTTCTGTCCGCCGGAGAGGGTGATCGGCCAGGCGTCGGCCTTGTGCGCCATGCCAACCTTCTCCAGCTGGCGCAGGGCTATCTCGTTGGCTTCGCCGCGCTTCATGCCCTTCACGTGCAGCAGGGCTTCGCTGACGTTCTGCTGCACGGTCAGGTGCGGCCACAGGTTAAAGCTCTGGAAGACCATGCCCACCCGCTCTCGCACCTTCGACAGCTGGCGGTGGGACATCGCCCGGCCGCTGCGTTCATCGACCCCGAGGCGCAGGCCGCCGATATGGATCTCGCCGCGATCCGGCTGCTCCAGCCAGTTCATGCAGCGCAGCAGCGTCGATTTTCCGGAGCCCGACGACCCCAGAATGCTGACCACCGAGCCTTTTTCAACCGTCAGGTTGATGTCGCGGAGCACTTCAATATTATCGAACTGTTTGGAGACGTTTTTAATGCTGACAGCGGTTGAATCAGGCATGGCTCATTCCTCTTTTCGCTCCCCAGGCGCTCAGCCGCTTAATCAGCAGCTCCAGCAGAATGCCGATCGCCCAGTAGAGCGCAATGGCGATGATAAACGCGTTGAACGGGATAAAATAGGTCGCCTGGACGCTGTTGGCGGCGGCGGTAATTTCCTGGACGGTGATAATGCTCAGGAAGGCGGTATCTTTCAGGCAAATAATCAGCTGGTTGCCCATCAGCGGCAGCGCCGACGAGACGATATTGGGCAGAATAATGCGGGTAAATATTTTGTAGCGCGAAAAGCCCTGGGCCACCGCCGCCTCAATATAGCCGCTGGAGAAGACCCGCCGCTGGCTGCGCAGTATTTCAAAGAAATAGGCGCCGTGATAAATAATCAGCGCCACCAGCCCCGCGGTCCAGGCCTCGAGGCTGATACCGATTTCCGGCAGTCCGTAATAGAGCAGGTAGGCGAGAATTAAAAAAGGAATGGCCCGCATCAGGCTGACGAAGCCAATAATGAGCCGGTTAAGGAACTTCTTCTGATATTCGCTGAGATAGCACAGCGCAATCCCGATAAATAAACCGGCCAGCGCCGCGATAATAAAGAGCTCAAGGGTGGCAAGCAAACCGGCAATAAAGCTCTCGCGCACCGACCAGATAACGGCCCACTGATTCATAGGATCTCCTGTTTTAGCGCGCCAGGCGTTTAGCTTTGCGTTCCGCCATACTCTGCAGCTTCAGCAGCAGCCCGATAATGACCACATACAGCAGCCCCGCGGCGAGGATCGGCGATAGGGGTTCGTAGGTCACCGAGGAGATGCGGTTAGTGACGCGGGTCAGGTCCACCACCCCAATAACCGCAATCGCCGGGCTGCCTTTGATCAAAAAGGACATTTCGTTCACCAGCGCCGGCAGGCTCTCTATCCACATCTGCGGCAGCATAATGTAGCGGAAGTAGGTCCAGCGCCGCATGCCGACGGACTCGGCGGCCTCGCGCTGGTCGCGGGGAAAGGTGCGAAACGCGTTGCGCCAGATCTCGGCGTTAAAGGCCGAGGTATTCAGCGTCAGCGCGGCGATTGCCGACAGGTTCTTATCGAGGTTAATCCCCATCGTCGGTAGCGAAAGGAACAGAAACAGCACCAGCGTCACCAGCGGCGTGGCGCGGGCGAGGCTGATATAGACGACCAGCAGCTGATCGACAAGCGGAATACGCATCATCCGCACCAGGGCGATCAGCAGGCCAATCACCACCCCGAGGGCGATGGCGATGGCCGAAATCCAGAGGGTCGTCCACGCGCCTTCAATCAATAACTGCCAGGAAATTGCATCCATGTGGCCCTCCTTCGCATCAACAGGCGGCGGTTGCCCGCCGCGACGTGTTACAGACCCGCCAGCTTATGGAACTGCTCAGGACTGGTTATCGCCTCCGTCGGGAGGTTATCGTAGGTCTCGCCAAACCATTTTTTCTGCAGCTCGGCCAGACGCCCCGTTTCACGCATATGGTTGATAAATTTGGTCATATAGGCCAAAAGCTGCGGTGAGTTTTTAGGGATAGGCCACGCCATATAGCCCGGACCGGACACCGCCAGCCCTTTGGCAAAGACCTTAGGCTTCGACTTCGCCAGGTCGTTGACCGAAATCACCACGTTAATTACGTAGTCAAGGCGCTTGTTGGCGAGATCGGCATAGGCTTCCGGATAGGAGGGATACTCCACCACCGGCCCAAGCTTGCCGCCGGTTTTCTCCAGCATCGCTTTCAGCTCCGGCACCCGCGCCAGCAGCGCGCTGCCGGCCTGCAGGCCGACCTTTTTGCCGCTGAGGGCGGCGATGGTGTCGAGGGAGTCGTCCCCGGCGCGTTTCACGAAGTAGTGCTGGGCCGACGCCCACGGCGGAGTGAAGTCAAACACCTTCAGCCGGTCGTCGGTAATTACCGCGCCGGTAAGGGCCATATCGTACTGGCCGGTTGAGACCGCCGCCAGCAGGCCGGTCCACGGCAGGATGCTCTGGTCAACGTTGAATTTCGCGTATTTGCGTAGCTCATCGAGCATATCCTTGTTAAAACCATCCGCCTGGCCGTTATTCATAAAGTTAAAAGGCGCGTAGTCATCCTCGGTCGCAACCTTCAGGGTGCCCGATTTTTCTATTGCCGGAAGATCGGCGGCGGCGGCATGCCAGCAAAAGGCCACTGCCATAACGGCACCCAGACAAACTGAACCCAATGATTTTTTCATCAATCTACCCCTCATTAATTCGCCAGACTGGTTCACTCCGGAACACGGAAAGGTTGTGCAAAATATGTGCCGACGGACGTTCCGGTCCACGGCCGATAGACGGTTTCTTACTGTAGGGAGCGTTTTCAATTTCTGGATAGAGCCAGATTCGCCGCGCAGATGTGTCAGTCATTTTCAGGGTGGTATGGAGTTTGCAGCATGCCCGATACCCTATTTGCGTAAGGAGCTGAGCATGATCCGTCACCTTTTACACGTTGATTTCGACCCGCATCGCGGGCTGCAGGAACAGGTGCGAGAGACGCTGATTGACGCCATTCTGAGCGGCTTCTTCGCCGCCGATACCCCGCTCCCCTCCTGCCGTCAGCTGGCCAGCCAGCTGCGGGTCTCGCGCAATACCACGGCGCTGGTTTTTGAAAGCCTGGTCAACGAAGGCTATCTCATCAGCCGGCCGCGCAGCGGGTTCTATCTGCACCCGGACTACCTGCAGCCCGCCGCCGCCGCTGTGCAGAGTGCACCGCAGGACGAGGCCGCTGCACCACGCTGGGGCGCCCGGCTGCAGATGACGCCCAGCCAGCAGGAGTCGATTCTCAAACCCGCCGGCTGGATGAACTACCGCTATCCGTTTATCTACGGCCAGCCGGATACCCGCCAGTTCCCGCTGGCCACCTGGCGCTCGGCGGCCAACTGGCTGCACGGCGGCGTGCGCGATCCGGCGTGGGTGGTCGATCACGTTGACCAGGACGTGCCGATGCTGATTGAGCAAATCCGCACCCGGGTGCTGCCGAAGCGCGGGATTGTGGCCGCCGCGGATGAAATTCTGATCACCCTCGGTTCGCAGAACGCGCTCTACCTGCTCACCCGCCTGCTGATGTCCTCCGCCACCCGGGTCGGCGTGGAGAATCCCTGCTTTCGCGAGGCGATCAATACCTTCCTGCTGGCGGATGCCGACATCGTGCCGCATCCGGTGGATGACGAAGGGATTGTGCTCAACGAGGCCCCCTGCGATTACTACTACGTGACCCCCGGCCACCAGGTCCCCACCGGCGTGGCGATGAGTAAGGCCCGGCGCAGCCAGCTGCTGGAGTACGCCGCGCGCCACGACGCGGTGATCGTGGAGGATGATTACGATTCGGAGAGTAACTTTATGCTCAATCCCCTGCCGGCGCTGAAGGCCAGCGATCGCAGCGGGCGGGTGGTGTACGTCAGCAGCCTGTCAAAGGCGCTGTCGCCGGGGCTGCGCCTGGGCTTTATGGTGGCCGACCCGGATCTTATCGACGAGGCGCGGGCGCTGCGGCGCCTGATCTATCGCCATCCGCCCACCAATATTCAGTATCAGATGGCGCACTTCCTCGCCCAGGGGCACTATGAAACGCACCTGCGGCGCTACCATTACGACTCGGCCCAGCGCTGGGATCGGCTCAATAGCGCCCTGCAGAATCATCTCCCGGAGTGCCGGATCATTCCCGGCAGCGAGTACGCCAACGCCTTTTGGCTGGCGACGCCGGAACATATCAATACCCAGCAGCTCACCTGGCGCGCGGCCCATGCGGGAGTGCTGATTGAGCCCGGCGCGCGCCATTTTCTCAGCGACGCGCCGCCGGATAACTTCTTTCGCATGGGCTTTCACGCCATCAACCCCGACGCCATCGAACAGGGGGTTGAGGTACTATGCGGCCAGCTGGAGCAGATGGGGTAGCCCGGGGTCGGGCTACCGTTACGCAGGACTATACCGCCCGGGCGTACTGCAGCATCACCTGCAGCAGCACGTTAGCGCCGGCGGTGACGTGCTCCGGAGAGGCGTACTCGATTTCGTTATGGCTGATGCCGTCCCTGCAGGGGATAAAGATCATGCCGGTGGGCGCCAGATAGCTCATGTAGACCGCGTCATGCCCGGCGCCGGAGACGATCTCGCGGGCCGGATAGCCCAGCCGCTGGGCCGCTGCGGCAATCGCCGCCTGACACTCGGGGTGGAACGGCGCCGCCGGGTAGTGGCTGACCTCCTTTAGCGCCACCGCCAGGCCGCTCTCCTGCTCGATTTTGCCGATAAACTCCCGCAGCTGGCGGTCCATCTCATCCACCAGCGCGTCGCTGAGATTGCGCATATCAATAGAGAAGGTTACTTCGCCCGGCACCACGTTGCGGCTGTTGGGATAGACCTGCACCCGGCCCACGGTTCCGCGCCCCTCTGCGCTGCGCCCGGCGATCGCCACCACCTCCTGCATAATGTGGGTGGCCACCTGCAGGGCATCTTTGCGCAGCCGCATCGGCGTCGGCCCGGCGTGGGACTCCTGGCCGCTGACCACGCAGTCGTACCAGCGGATGCCCAGCCCGCCCTGCACCACGCCAATCACCTTCTCTTCGTCTTCGAGGATCGGGCCCTGCTCAATATGCGCTTCAAAGTAGGCGCCGATCGGCCGCTCCCCCGGCGTCTGGCTGCCGATATAGCCAATGCGCGCCAGCTCTTCGCCCACCGTTTTCCCTTCCGCGTCCTGTACGGCATAGATCTCTTCCAGCGCAAACACGCCGGCAAAGACCCCGGAGCCCATCATTACCGGCACAAAGCGCGAGCCCTCCTCGTTGGTCCAGAACACCACTTCAATCGGCGCTTCGGTTTCGATCTCAAGATCGTTGAGCGTGCGCACCACCTCCAGCGCCGCCAGCACGCCGTAATTGCCGTCAAACTTGCCGCCGGTGGGCTGGGTATCGATATGGCTGCCGGAAACGATCGGCGGCAGCTGCGGGTTACGCCCTTCCCGGCGCATAAAGACGTTGCCGATTTTATCCACGCTGACGCTCATCCCGGCCGCTTTCGCCCAGCCGATCACCAGATCCCGCCCCTGCCTGTCGAGATCGGTTAAGGTCAGACGGCAGCAGCCGCCTTTCGCCGTCGCGCCAATCTCCGCCAGCGCCATTAACGAATCCCACAGCCGTTCACCGTTGACCCGGCCGGCGTCAATCCCGGCGACCGGGGTAAAAAGGACATCACTGCTCATAGTCTTCTCCTTGCACAAATGCGGCGGCCAGCTCTACCAGCAGACGATCGCTGCCGCGCGGCCCCAAAAATGAAATACCCAGCGGCAGACCGCCCACCTGGGCGACCGGCAGGGTCACCTGCGGGCGCCGGGTCATCACGGAAATCAGCAGCAGATCGTGCGACAGGCGGCGTACCGCCTCAATTTCAGCGGCCTGCGCCGTCAGCAGCGG
>NZ_JAQGFU010000136.1:0-11700 GCF_030078455.1 Klebsiella sp. Ech2A
TTTCGGCCGGGAAATGTCGTCGCTGGTAAACAAAATCTGCCGCTGCAGGTTGCTGACGTGAACATCGTCGTCATCGGCGAGGACCAGCGTACCGACGCCGGCGCCCGCCAGATAGAGCGCCGCGGGGGAACCGAGCCCGCCGAGTCCGACGATCAGCACCCGGCTGGCCAGCAGCTTCTGCTGGCCTTCGATGGCGATATCTTCCAGCATCAGCTGGCGGCTGTAGCGCATAAAATCGCTATCATTCATCGCCTGCTCCCGCCATCTCCAGCAGCAGTGCGGTGGCCTGCTGCCAGTCCGCCGCCTGGGTAATCGCGCTGACCACGGCAATGCTGCCAACGCCGGTGCCGAGAACCGCCGGCGCGCGTTCGAGGCTGATGCCGCCGATGGCCACCGTCGGGTAGTCCTGCAGACGGCTGATATGCCGGGCCAGCTGCTCCAGCCCCTGCGGTGCGGAGGGCATCTGCTTGGTTTGCGTCGGGAAAACGTGGCCTAATGCGACATACGAAGGGCGTGCCGCCAGCGCGACGTCAATCTCCATATCATCATGCGTTGAGACGCCGAGGCGCAGCCCGGCGTTGCGGATCGCGCTCAGGTCCGTCGTTTCCAGGTCCTCCTGGCCGAGGTGCACGCCGTAGGCCTGATGCTTAATGGCCAGCTGCCAGTAGTCGTTGATAAACAGCCGGGCGTGATGCTGACGGCCGAGCGCGATAGCGGCGATAACGTCATCCTCAACGTCGGCCTCGCGCTTATCCTTGATTCGCAGCTGGATGGTGCGCACGCCCGCTTTCAGCAGACGTTCAATCCACGCCACGCTATCCACGACCGGGTAGAGTCCTAAACGAAAAGGGACGGGTGGAAAATCGGGTTGATACATCAGGCTTGCTCCTTACGTAAATAGATTTCGCCGCCGCGGGCGCGGAAGTCCTGCGACATATCGGCCATTCCGCTTTCGATATCCTGACGGGCGGCGTAGTCGCGCACTTCCTGGCTGATTTTCATTGAACAGAATTTGGGGCCGCACATGGAGCAGAAGTGGGCGACTTTTCCCGACTCCTGCGGCAGGGTTTCATCGTGATAGGCGCGGGCGGTGAAGGGGTCGAGGGCGAGGTTAAACTGGTCCTCCCAGCGGAACTCAAAACGCGCTTTGGACATGGCGTTATCGCGGATCTGCGCCCCGGGATTGCCTTTGGCGAGGTCGGCGGCGTGGGCGGCGATTTTGTAGGTTATCAGCCCCTGCTTCACGTCCTCTTTGTTCGGCAGGCCGAGGTGCTCTTTCGGCGTCACGTAGCAGAGCATCGCGCAGCCAAACCAGCCGATCATCGCGGCACCAATGCCGGAAGTGAAGTGATCGTAGCCCGGAGCGATATCGGTGGTTAACGGCCCGAGGGTATAGAACGGCGCTTCGTGACAGTGCTCCAGCTCTTCGGTCATGTTGCGGCGGATCATCTGCATCGGCACGTGGCCCGGGCCTTCAATCATCACCTGCACGTCGTACTCCCAGGCGATTTTCGTCAGCTCGCCTAAGGTTCGCAGCTCGGCAAACTGCGCTTCATCGTTGGCGTCCTGGATCGAGCCGGGGCGCAGACCGTCGCCCAGCGAGAGCGAGACGTCGTAGGCGGCGCAGATTTCGCAAATTTCGCGGAAGTGCTGATAGAGGAAGTTTTCCTGATGGTGCGACAGGCACCATTTCGCCATGATCGAACCACCGCGGGAGACGATACCGGTGAGGCGTTTAGCCGTCAGCGGAACGTAGCGCAGCAGGACGCCGGCGTGGATGGTGAAGTAGTCAACGCCTTGCTCCGCCTGCTCCAGCAGGGTGTCGCGAAACGCTTCCCAGTTCAGATCCTCGGCAATGCCGTTCACTTTTTCCAGCGCCTGGTAGATCGGCACCGTACCGATAGGCACCGGGCTGTTGCGCAGGATCCACTCGCGGGTTTCGTGGATATAGCGGCCGGTGGAGAGGTCCATCACCGTATCTGCTCCCCAGCGGGTTGACCACACCAGCTTTTCGACCTCCTCCTCAATGGACGAGGTGACGGCAGAGTTGCCGATATTGGCGTTAACTTTGACCAGGAAATTACGGCCGATAATCATCGGCTCCGACTCGGGATGGTTGATATTGGCGGGAATAATGGCGCGGCCGGCGGCCACTTCGTCACGAACGAACTCCGGGGTGATGTTGTCCGGCAGATGGGCGCCAAATCCTTCTCCCGGGTGCTGGTGGCGCAGCACTGCGCTACGAATGCGCTCGCGGCCCATGTTTTCGCGGAGGGCGATAAACTCCATTTCCGGCGTAACGATCCCCCGGCGGGCGTAGTGGAGCTGGGTGACGCGGCGGCCTGCGGCGGCCCGCTTTGGCGTCAGCAGGCGGCTAAAGCGCAGCTCATCGAGGCCGTCATCGGCCAGGCGCTGCTGGGTGTAAGCGGAGCTGCGATGGCTGAGCGGCTCGCTATCGTTACGCGCGTCAATCCACGGCTGGCGCACTTTTGCCAGACCCTGATGGACATCGATCGCAATATCGGGGTCGCCGTAGGGGCCGGAGGTGTCGTACACCGGGATCGCTTCGTTGTCTTCATAGCGCGGATTTTCTTTGCCGCCGCCGATAAGCGTGGGGCTGAGCTGGATTTCCCGCATCGGGACGCGAATATTATCCTGCGAACCCTGAATGTAGATACGCTGTGAGTTGGGGAAGACCGAACCTTCAAGAGTGTCGATAAAGCGCTGGGCGCGTTCGCGCTGCTGTCGACGGGTCAGTTTTTCTGTAGACATAGCTCATTCCAGATGAAAAGGAGATGGCTTGTCAGACGACGGATGGAGTAACAGATGCGTTTGGTCCTGGAGGGACGACCGCTCTTTGCAGTTTACTCTTGTTCCCTTCGCAGGTATTAGCCTGATCAGGTTCCGCGGATCCCGAATTAACGGTCTCAGCCTTTTCCGCTTTATCCTTCGCGCTGCCTCTTCGTTGGCTTCGTCCGCTCGCTCCGGTCACTTACTGATGTAAGTTGCTGGAGGTTCACTGACTTGCCACCCTGAGGTATCACGAATGCTTTTTGGAAAATGGGCACTCCGACAAGATAAAACTCCCTCCGGAGAGGGAGAATGTATGTAAACTACTCGTTAACGGCTCACAACTCAAGCAGTCGGCGCGATATTGTCGCTGATGCTGTCTTTCAGGTTATAGGTCACGGCCAGGGCGATCAGCTTATCTTCAAGCGCAAAGCGCGCTTCCAGGGCTTCCCCGATATCCGAGAGCGCCTGCTGGAACTCGAGGTAGTTATCGTGATCGATCGCGTTTTCGAGGCAGGTGTCGTAATAATCCATAATCTGCTGGGTGTTGGCTTCCAGCTGTGGATAGAGCCTGGTGGCGGCCAAAAGTGGCGTATCGCCTTCCATTTCCCCGATAATACGTTCATAAATACTAAAATGACCGGATGAGAGGTAATCCACCAGGCTTTGGCAAAAGTTATCCAGCGCTTTTTCATTAAGCCGCATAAATGACTCTTTGCCGGGTTTCAGGCCAACCAGCTTGTAGTAAGCCACGAGCAAATGCTTACGTACATGCAGCCAGCGATCGACCAGTTCATTACTGCCTCCAACACGTTCCGTTAGGTTTTCCAGCTGGTTTAACATGGTTGACTCCGCAAGATTAAGAAAAATAACGTTGCTCACCAAAATGTAAATATAATGTTAAAAGTGCCAGTAAAACGAAGGTAGTGCAATAGATATGGATCGTATTATTGAAAAATTAGATCGCGGCTGGTGGATCGTCAGTCACGAACAAAAATTATGGTTACCCGGCGGGGAATTACCACACGGCGAAGCGGTAAATTTTAATCTTGTCGGCCAGCACGCGCAGCATATTGGCGAATGGCAAGGCGAGGCGGTGTGGCTGATACGCCAGGATCGTCGGCAGGACATGGGATCGCTGCGGCAGCTGCTGGATCAGGATCCTGGCCTGTTTCAGCTAGCGGGCCGCGGTATTCAGCTGGCCGAGTTTTATCGCTCGCATAAGTTCTGCGGCTACTGCGGGCACCCGATGCACCCGAGCAAAAGCGAATGGGCGATGCTGTGTAGCCACTGCCGCGAGCGCTACTATCCGCAAATCGCGCCGTGCATGATTGTCGCCATTCGCCGGGATGACACCATTCTGCTGGCGCAGCATACCCGCCACCGCAACGGCGTGCATACGGTGCTGGCCGGCTTTGTTGAGGTCGGGGAGACCCTCGAACAGACGGTGGCGCGCGAGGTGATGGAGGAGTGCGGTATTAAGGTGAAAAACCTGCGCTACGTGACTTCTCAGCCCTGGCCGTTCCCGCAGTCGCTGATGACCGCATTTATGGCGGAATACGACAGCGGTGAGATTGTCATCGATCGCAAAGAGCTGCTGGAGGCGGGCTGGTATCGCTACGACGATTTACCGCTTCTGCCGCCGCCGGGAACCGTGGCGCGCCGGCTGATTGAAGATACGGTGGCGATGTGCCGGGCCGACTATGAATGACGTGATACAATGATGGCCTGACGCATTGAAGGAACTGCAAAATGACCGAACTGAAGAACGATCGTTATCTGCGTGCGCTGCTGCGCCAGCCCGTTGATGTGACCCCGGTGTGGATGATGCGCCAGGCTGGCCGCTATTTACCGGAGTACAAGGCCACTCGCGCCGAAGCGGGCGACTTTATGTCGCTGTGTAAAAATGCCGAGCTGGCCTGCGAAGTGACGCTGCAGCCGCTGCGCCGCTATGCGCTGGACGCGGCGATCCTCTTCTCTGACATTTTAACCATCCCGGATGCGATGGGGCTGGGGCTGTACTTTGAAACCGGAGAAGGCCCGCGCTTTACCTCACCGATTACCTGCAGGGCGGATGTCGATAAGCTGCCGATTCCCGATCCGGAAGATGAGCTCGGCTATGTTATGAACGCGGTGCGCACCATCCGCCGCGAGCTTAAAGGTGAGGTTCCGCTGATTGGCTTCTCCGGCAGCCCGTGGACGCTGGCGACCTATATGGTTGAAGGCGGTAGCAGCAAAGCCTTTACCGTGATTAAGAAGATGATGTACGCCGAGCCGAAGGCGCTGCACGCGCTGCTCGACAAGCTGGCCAAAAGCGTCACGCTGTACCTGAACGCCCAGATTAAAGCCGGCGCTCAGTCGGTGATGATTTTTGATACCTGGGGCGGAGTGCTGACCGGCCGTGATTATCAGCAGTTCTCGCTCTACTACATGCATAAAATCGTCGACGGCCTGCTGCGTGAAAATGAAGGCCGCCGCGTGCCGGTGACCCTGTTTACCAAAGGCGGCGGACAGTGGCTGGAGGCGATTGCAGAAACCGGCTGCGACGCGCTGGGCCTCGACTGGACAACCGATATCGCCGATGCGCGTCGTCGCGTTGGCCACAAGGTCGCGCTGCAGGGCAATATGGATCCCTCCATGCTTTACGCGCCCGCAGCCCGTATTGAGGAAGAAGTGGCGACCATCCTTGCCGGCTTTGGTCAGGGAGAAGGCCACGTCTTCAACCTCGGACACGGCATTCATCAGGACGTTGATCCTGCGCATGCCGGCGTGTTTGTGGAGGCGGTACACCGGCTGTCAGCACAGTATCATCGCTAAGGAGCGACTATGGATTTGGCTTCTCTACGTACCCTGCAGCGGGATTTAGCAGAATCGGTCATTCGTGAAGATCGGCTGGATCGCGATCCCCCTCGGCTGATCGGCGGCGCGGACGTCGGGTTTGAGCAGGAAGGAGAAGTCACCCGCGCGGCGATGGTGCTGCTGGCCTGGCCTTCACTGGAGCTGGTTGAATATCAGGTGGCGCGCGTTGCCACCACTATGCCCTATATTCCCGGCTTCCTCTCGTTTCGTGAAACCCCCGCGCTGCTGGCAGCGTGGGAGCTGCTTTCGCAAAAGCCGGATCTGCTGTTCGTTGACGGCCACGGCATTTCCCACCCCCGGCGTCTTGGCGTAGCCAGTCATTTCGGACTGCTGGTGGATGTGCCCACCATCGGCGTGGCGAAAAAGCGCCTGTGCGGCAAATGCGACGCCCCGGGCGACGAGCCGGGGGCGCTGACGGCGTTGATGGATAAAAACGAACAGCTGGCGTGGGTGCTGCGCAGCAAGGTGCGCTGTAACCCGCTCTTTATCAGCACCGGCCACCGGGTTGGCCTGGATAGCGCCCTAATGTGGGTGGAACGCTGTATGAAAGGCTATCGCCTGCCGGAGCCGACGCGCTGGGCGGATGCGGTCGCATCGGAGCGCCCGGCGTTTATCCGTTGGCAAGCAAATCACGGCTGATTCAGGTAAACTGCGGCTAATTTCTGACTTCGAGAATTCATCATGTTACAAAACCCGATTCATCTGCGCCTGGAGAAGCTGGAAAGCTGGCAGCACGTCACTTTTATGGCCTGCTTGTGTGAGCGCATGTACCCCAATTACGCCATGTTTTGCCAGCAAACCGAATTTGCCGATGGCCAGCTGTATCGCCGTATCCTCGATCTGATCTGGGAAACCTTAACGGTCAAAGACGCGAAGGTGAATTTTGATAGCCAGCTGGAGAAGCTGGAAGAGGCGATTCCGGTAGCTGACGACTATGATATGTACGGCGTCTATCCGGCGATCGATGCCTGCGTTGCGTTAAGCGAGCTGATTCACTCGCGCCTGAGCGGCGAAACCCTCGAGCACGCCATTGAGGTGAGCAAGAGCTCCATTACCACCGTCGCGATGCTGGAAATGACCCAGGCAGGTCGTGAAATGACCGACGAAGAGCTCAAAGAAAACCCGGCGGTTGAACAAGAATGGGACATTCAGTGGGAAATTTTCCGCCTGCTGGCCGAGTGCGAAGAGCGCGATATTGAACTGATAAAAGGACTGCGTGCCGACCTTCGTGAAGCCGGTGAGAGCAATATTGGTATAAATTTTCAGCAGTGAGACCAGAAAACGTGATTTACCGCCTGAATTGTAGCGTCTGAAGGCTTCCATTCCGCCCCCCGTCTGGTCTACATTTGGAGGGCGAAAAAAAGTGGCTATCGGTGCGTGTATGCAGGAGAGTGTTTTTCAGCATTTCCGTCGCACTCGGTGCTTAGCAAGCGATAAACACATTGTAAGGATAACTTATGAACAAGACTCAACTGATAGATGTAATTGCGGACAAAGCTGACCTGTCCAAAGCACAGGCAAAAGCTGCCCTGGAATCTACCCTGGCTGCAATTACTGAGTCTCTGAAAGAAGGTGATGCTGTCCAACTGGTTGGTTTCGGTACCTTCAAAGTGAACCACCGCGCTGAGCGTACTGGCCGCAACCCGCAGACCGGTAATGAAATCAAAATTGCCGCTGCTAACGTGCCGGCGTTTGTTTCAGGCAAAGCACTGAAAGACGCAGTTAAGTAAGACCGCGTGGCAGTGTACAGTTTTACCGAAGGGGCCTTTAAGCCCCTTTTGTCTATCTGGCGTCGCACGCTGACGCTGGCAGGCGTACTGTTGCTCACTGCCTGCAGCCATGATTCCTCGCTCCCGCCTTTTACCGCCAGCGGCTATGCTGACAACCAGGGAGCGATGCGTATCTGGCGCATGGATTCCAATGGCGAGGTGCACCTTCTCGCCGCTTTTAGTCCGTGGCGTCACGGCAACACTTCAACCAGCGAGTACCGCTGGCAGGGCGATCGGCTGACGCTGATTGAGCTCAACGTTTACGGCAAGACCACGGAACATATTCGCGCCCGCTTTGATGACCAAGGCGAGCTGAGCTTTATGCAGCGTGAAATTGACGGGCAAAAGCAGCAGCTCTCCAGCGACCAGGTCGCGCTCTACCGCTACCGGGCGACGCAGATCCGCCAGACCAGCGACGCGTTGCGTCAGGGCCGCGTTGTGCTGCGTCAGGGACGCTGGCACGCCGATCGGACCGTCACCACCTGTGAAGGGCAGACCGTTAAGCCCGACCTCGATGCCCGGGCGTTAGCCCATATCGCCCGCCGCCAGGATCACTCCTCCGTCGAGGTCAGCGTGGCGTGGCTGGAAGCCTCCGAAGGTTCGCAGCTGCTGCTGGTGGCAAACGAAGACTTCTGTACCTGGCAACCGCAGGAAAAAACCTTCTAACGCCATACCTGCGCTTCATACTCCGCTGCACCCAACCCGCGTTACCGCACCTGCCGGACATCGCGCCGCCGATCCTTGCAGAACCGCACTCCGCGCGCGCCAAATAAAACGGGCGGCCGCAAAGCTGAGGCCACCCGTTACTAAAGAAGGATGCGTAAATCCGGCAGATGAAGCGATGCCGTTAGCTTTGCTCGCGAGCGATGGCGCGCCAGCCGATATCGTCACGGCTAAAGCTGCCGTTCCAGCGGATATCGGTAAGCAGCTCATAGGCACGCTGCTGCGCCTGGGCCACGCTATCGCCCAGCGCCGTTACGCACAGTACGCGGCCGCCGTTGGTGAGCACGCGCTGGTCGGCAGAAAGCTGGGTGCCCGCATGGAACACTTTGCCATCCGCCGCTTCTTCCTGCGGCAGGCCGAAGATCTCGTCGCCGGTGCTGTAGCTGCCCGGATAGCCGCCCGCGGCCACAACCACGCCGAGAGAGGCGCGGCTGTCCCACTCTGACGTTTTCTTATCCAGCTTGCCGTCGCAGGCGGCGAGGCACAGCTCCACCATGTCCGACTTCATGCGCAGCATGATGGGCTGAGTTTCCGGATCGCCGAAGCGGCAGTTGAACTCGATTACCTTCGGGTTGCCCTGCTTATCGATCATCAGACCCGCGTAGAGAAAGCCGGTATAGGTATTGCCTTCCGCCGCCATCCCTTTGACCGTTGGCCAAATGATACGCTCCATGGTGCGCTGATGAACTTCATCGGTGACCACCGGGGCCGGTGAGTACGCGCCCATGCCGCCGGTGTTAGGACCAGTATCGCCGTTACCGACGCGTTTGTGGTCCTGGCTGGTGGCCATCGGCAGCACGTGCTCGCCGTCAACCATGACGATAAAGCTGGCCTCTTCGCCGTCGAGGAACTCTTCGATAACGATACGGTGGCCCGCGTCGCCGAAGGCGTTGCCTGCCAGCATATCGTTAACGGCGGCTTCCGCCTCTTCGAGCGTCATGGCGACAATCACGCCTTTCCCGGCCGCCAGGCCGTCAGCTTTGATAACGATCGGCGCGCCTTTCTCACGCAGGTACGCAAGGGCAGGCTCAACCTCGGTAAAGTTCTGATACTCGGCGGTGGGGATCTTGTGGCGCGCGAGGAAATCTTTGGTAAAGGCCTTAGAGCCCTCGAGCTGCGCGGCACCTTCCGTTGGGCCGAAGATTTTCAGTCCGGCGGCGCGGAAGGCATCGACGATGCCAATCACCAGCGGGGCTTCCGGGCCGACGATAGTCAGATCGATATTTTCGCGCTGTGCGAAGCTCAGCAGCGCCGGAATGTCGGTCACGCCGATAGCCACGTTCTGCAGCGCGGGCTCCAGGGCGGTGCCGGCATTGCCTGGAGCCACATAAACGGTATCAACCAGCGGCGATTGCGCCGCTTTCCAGCCTAACGCGTGCTCGCGCCCGCCGTTACCAATCACTAATACTTTCATGTGTTACTCCGTGAATTAATGGCGGAAATGGCGCATGTCGGTGAAGATCATTGCGATACCGTGCTCGTCGGCAGCGGCAATCACCTCTTCGTCGCGAATAGAGCCGCCAGGCTGGATCACGCAGCTCACGCCAACTGCCGCGGCCGCATCAATGCCGTCACGGAACGGGAAGAATGCGTCGGACGCCATGGCTGAGCCTTTCACTTCCAGGCCTTCGTCGCCGGCTTTAATCCCGGCAATTTTGGCGGAGTAAACGCGGCTCATCTGGCCTGCGCCTATGCCGATGGTCATATTCTCTTTGGCATACACGATAGCGTTGGATTTGACGAACTTGGCGACTTTCCAGCAGAACAGCGCATCACGCAGCTCCTGCTCGGTTGGCTGGCGCTTGCTGACCACGCGCAGCTCAGCGTTGGTGACCATGCCCAGATCGCGATCCTGCACCAGCAGCCCACCGTTAACGCGTTTGAAATCAAGGCCCGGTACGCGTGAGGTCCACTCGCCGCAGGTCAGGACGCGGACGTTCTGTTTCGCCGCGGCGATTTTCAGCGCCGCCTCGCTAGCGGACGGGGCGATGATCACTTCGACAAACTGGCGGGAGATAATAGCCTGCGCGGTTTCGGCATCCAGCTCGCGGTTGAAGGCAATAATGCCGCCGAACGCTGAGGTTGGGTCGGTTTTATAGGCGCGGTCGTAGGCATCCAGCAGGGAATCGCTTACCGCAACGCCGCACGGGTTGGCGTGCTTGACGATGACGCACGCCGGCTCGCTGAACTCTTTCACGCACTCCAGCGCCGCATCGGTATCGGCAATGTTGTTATAGGAAAGCGCTTTGCCCTGCAGCTGCTGCGCGGTGGCAACGGACGCTTCCTTAATTTCTTCTTCTATATAGAAGGCGGCCTGCTGATGGCTGTTTTCACCGTAGCGCATATCCTGCTTCTTAATGAAGTTCAGGTTCAGGGTACGCGGGAAGCGGCCTGAAGCTTCCTGAGTTTCACCATGATAGGCCGGAACCATGCTGCCGAAGTAGTTGGCAATCATGCTGTCATAGGCTGCGGTGTGCTCGAAGGCTTTGATGGCGAGGTCGAAACGGGTGTCGAGAGTCAGGGAGCCTTCGTTGGAGTCCATCTCTTTAATAATGGCGGCGTAGTCGCTGCTCTTAACAACGATAGCGACATCTTTATGGTTCTTGGCCGCGGAGCGCACCATGGTCGGGCCGCCGATATCGATGTTCTCAACCGCATCTTCCAGCGAGCAGCCTTCACGGGCGACGGTCTGGGCAAACGGGTAGAGGTTAACGACGACCATATCAATAGGAGAGATCGCGTGCTGCGCCATGATCTCATCATCCTGACCGCGACGACCCAGAATGCCGCCGTGCACCTTCGGATGCAGGGTCTTAACGCGTCCATCCATCATTTCCGGGAAACCGGTGTAGTCAGAGACTTCGGTTACCGGCAGGCCTTTCTCCGCCAGCAGGCGTGCGGTACCACCCGTAGAGAGTAGCTCAACACCACGAGCGGAAAGAGCCTGCGCGAATTCGACGATACCGGCCTTATCAGAAACACTGAGCAGGGCGCGGCGGACTGGACGACGTTGTTGCATGGTATTAAATCCCCAGGATTTGAATATTACAGAGAGCGTTAGGTGAGTTTTTGCCTAAAAACTCACCTAACGCACCCAACCGGGCGTCCGTGTCATAGCGCGGCATTGTAACGAAAACGTTTGCGCAACGCTCGCGAATTTTTATCTTTCTCTTTGCAGAGTGAAATCTTTCCTTATCTCTCCTTATAGAAGGGCGCTGCGACGGCCTTTACAGAGAAGGATCGCCGACTGTCTGTGGATAATTCTGTGCGTAACAGGGTATAAACCGGGGTTTTGCTGGGGAATGCAGCAGTCAGTCATTTTTCTGCAATTTAACTATTGCGGGCGCTCGAGAACTCCCTATAATGCGCCTCCATCGACACGGAACAACGGCAAACAAGCCGCCGGGTTGAAAGAGAAAACTTCTGAAATTGAGGGTTGACTCTGAAAGAGGAAAGCGTAATATACGCCACCTCGCAACGGTGAGCGAAAGCCGCGTTGCACTGCTCTTTAACAATTTATCAGACAATCTGTGTGGGCACTCAAAGTGACATGGATTCT
>NZ_JAQGFU010000137.1:0-11633 GCF_030078455.1 Klebsiella sp. Ech2A
CAAAGGTGGCGGTAACCATCGTTGCCGCGCCAAAGCCCGACGCGCAGTCCATTCGTTTGGGGCCTTCCGCGCTGCTTTTCATCGCGCATACGCTGCCGTCGGCCTGGGGATAAACCAGCGCCTCGGTCGAGAACACGCAGTCGATGCCGAGCTTGCCCTTACTGTTTTTGACCACCCCGAACTGGCCCTTCAGGCGCTCGCGCAGCTTCGCCGCCAGCGGATCCTGAATCGTTTTCGCCAGGTCAGCCACCTGAATCTGGGTCGGGTCAATTTGCCCACCCGCGCCGCCGGTGGTCACCAGCGGCACCTTATAGCGACGGCAGTAAGCAATTAACGCCGCCTTCGGCCGCACGCTATCGATAGCGTCAATCACGTAGCTGAAGCCCGCGCCCATATATTCGGCCACGTTCTCCGGCGTCACGAAATCGTCAATCACCGTCACCTGACATTCAGGGTTGATCAGCCGGATGCGCTCCGCCATCACCTCGGCTTTCGCCAGCCCGACGTTGCCGCCCAGGGCATGAATCTGCCGGTTGGTGTTGGTGACGCAGACGTCGTCCATATCGATAAGGGTAATGGCGCCAATCCCGGTTCGTGCCAGCGCTTCTGCGGCCCAGGAGCCGACGCCGCCGATGCCCACGACGCAGACGTGCGCGTCGGCAAAACACTGCAGCGCTGATTCACCATACAAACGCGCCGTCCCGCCAAAACGCTGGCGCCAGGCGTCGCTAATTACAACAGACATATAACCTCATAATAAAATGGCCGCTTCCCCAACGCGCGCGTGCCGTCGGGGAAGCGGAGAAAGGAGTGTTAGCCGCTAAAGACGTTGCCCGTGCCCGGAGCGTTTTTCAGCACCCAAACGCGGCCATAGTGGTTATACCAGCCCGCGCGATGCCCGGCATCCGCACCGATACCCTGATAGATATCGAAGTGCTGGCCTTTAATCGCGCCGCCGACGTCCAGCGCAACCATCAGGCGCAGCTCGTATTGACCGTTAAACTTGCCTTTATTATCCAGCAGCGGGACTTCCGCCAGCAGGGTGGTTCCCGGCGGGATAATGCTGCGGTCAGAGGCGACCGACGCGCGGCCAATCAGCGGTACCGCGCTGGCGCCTTTCACCGGGGCGAAGGATTGCGGTTTAAAGAAGACGAAGGACGGGTTCTCTTCGAGCAGCGCGCGCACTTCGGCTTCGCTATGGGTTTCGCCCCATTCGCGGATCGCCTGCATCGACATATCTTCTCTCTTCACTTCGCCGCGATCGATAAGCACCTTGCCGATGCTGCGATACGACCAGCCGTTCTTCCCGGCATAGCTGAAGAAGTTCAGCGGCGAGCCGTCGCCAAAATCGATATAGCCGCTGCCCTGGACATCCATAATGAAGTTGTCCATCAGCGAATTACTGTAAGCCAGAATATAGCTGTCGCTCAGCCCGCCGGCGTAGATGCTGGCGCGGGACGGAAGCTTGCCGCGCTTCGGCGGCATGCGGTAAATAGGATACTGGAACTCACCCTGGCGGGTGTGGCGCGCCTGCACCACCGGGGTGTAGTAGCCGGTAAACTGCACGTTGCCGTAGCTATCGGCGCCCTGCATCTGCCAGGCGTCAATGCCGTACTGGCTCAGCGTGCGGGTATCGCCGCCGGCGCTTAGCCACTGCTGCAGGGAGTTATAGACGTTGCTCTGGCTATTATAGAGGCGCGGAGAGGCGCTGCGAATCTGCCTGACCTGTTCGGAGAAGTCGCCCGCGTTAATCGGCGTGCCGACCGCATCAGGCTGGTTAACCAGTGAAAACGGCTGGGTGAGCTTTCCTTCATTATACTGCTGACCGCGATCGGTCGGTTTCGAGGAGCAGCCGGCGAGCATCGCCAGTATTGCTCCGGTTGCCACATACTTTGCCCAACATCCTTTCATGGTATCTCTTCTTTTGCCGCTTAGTACCGGTTCGTGATGAGGGAAGATAACAAACCGCCAGGGCTATTGAAATGCGCTAAAGCAGCACAAATACAAAATCGGCTAAAAAACGCGCTAAAAACGGTTCTTTCTACATCATTCATTACAAAATTATCGATTTAGCTGAAAAAGGGTTGCATCAAAACGTTAGCAGAGTATAGTGCGCATCCACGGACGCGGGGTGGAGCAGCCTGGTAGCTCGTCGGGCTCATAACCCGAAGGTCGTCGGTTCAAATCCGGCCCCCGCAACCAACACAATGAACACCCTTCCGGGTGTTTTTTTGTTTCTGCGCTTCCCGCACAATAGCTTCAGCCCGCCGGTTCACGGCCCCGAACGACCTTTCTTCGCGCCAATACTCAGATCCGTCCTCATCGCCAGGTGCGCCATCGCCGCGTGCAGCCATGGCGCAGCGTGGCTCACAGCAGCGCTAGCAGGAAGACCAGCTCGCCGAGCTCAATGGCCGCCCCCAGCGTATCGCCGGTTTGCCCACCGAGGGTGCGCTTTAAGAGCTGGCCGAGAATGAAAATCACCGCCGCGCTGACCGCCAGCGCCGCCACTCCGCTCATGCCCGGCAGCAGCACCGCCGCCAGAATAACCGCGAGCCCCAGGGTTACGCAGGTTTGTCGCCCGCTCACCTTGCCGATGAACACGTTGCCCAGCCCCTCTTCCCGCGCATAGCGCTGGCGGTACATCAGCAGCACGCTGGCTCCCCGTCCTGCCGCGCAGGCTGCCGCCAGCGCCGCCAGCATCGGCGCGCCGCGCAGCGCCAGCTCGCTGACCACCAGCACCTTCGCCAGCAGCACAAAAATCAGCGCCAGCCCGCCGTGGGTTCCCAGCCGGCTGTCGCGCATAATCTCCAGCATCCGTTCACGACGGCGGGCGGAAAACACCCCGTCGCAGGTATCGGCCAGTCCGTCGAGGTGGAAGCCGCCGGTGAGCAGCGCCAGCGCCAGCACGGCAAACAGCGCCGCCAGCGGGATGCCGCACCACGCCTGCACGGCGAGAAATACCAGGCCGCTCAGCAGGCCCAGCAGCGCGCCGACCACGGGGAAGGTGACAATGCCGCGAACGTAGCGGTCGATATCCAGCCCCTGCGACCAGCGCTCCGGTACCGGTAAACGGCTGAGAAAGGAGAGCGTTGCCCAGAATAGTTTGATCATTTTATTTTGACTCCAATACCTGATACCACCAGCCAGACCTCATCCGCAGCCGCCGCCAGGCGCTGGTTAACCCGGCCGGCGATATCGCGAAAATGCCGCGCAAGGCGATTCTCGGGGACAATCCCCATTCCCACTTCGTTGGTGACCACCACGATCTTCGCCGCAGAGCGCTGGCAGGCGGCGATCAGCGCGTGGATCTCGTCGTCAATCGTCCGCTCCATGGCCGCATAATCCCAGCCGTCGGGATCGCTGTCGCCACCGCAGGCAAACAGCAGGTTGGTCACCATGGTGGTAATACACTCCAGCAAAATAGCTTCGTCGGGATCGCCGTGCGGGGTAATCAGCTTATCAAGATGCTGCCAGCGCTCGACGGTGCGCCAGTGCGCCGGTCGGCTATCGCGGTGGTGCTGGACCCTCGCGGCCATCTCCTCATCAAAAATCTGCGAGGTGGCGAGATACAAAACCTGCGCCGAGCCGGCGATCAGCGCTTCGGCGTGACGGCTTTTCCCGCTGCGCGCGCCGCCGGTGACCAGAATCAGCATGATGGCTCCTGATGCTGCTGCATAATGTGGTAAATTTTTTCAATATCAATATGTTGACGCATTGCATCCGCCAGAATATCGAACTGCTGCGATTTGTACTGCGCGTAGTGGAGGGTGCTATCGAGCGCCGCCAGCCCTTTGCGCAGACGCAGGCCGTTGACCAGCGCGCGGGTGAACTCATCGCTGTCGAACAGGCCGTGCAGGTAGGTACCAAACGCCAGCCCGTCCTCCGTCATCGCCCCGTCCGCCACCGGCCGTCCCTCTTTTTCCAGCTGCAGCAGCGGCCGGCAGTCGCCTTGCCGGGTCGTTTCGCCCATATGAATTTCGTAGCCGCGCACGCGCAGCGCGGAGGCGCCCGCCAGCCAGCCCGGAAGCGCGGCCGCCATCGTCGCCTCAACCAGCGTCGTGGTTTTATGGCGGGCAAACTGCGTCACGGTATTGAGCAGCCCCAGACCGGGTAACATGCCCAGCCCGGACTCCACGTCATCGAAGATGGTCTCGCCAAGCATCTGGTAGCCGCCGCAAATCCCCAGCAGCGGGATCCCTTGCTGATGCGCCTGCAGCACGCCCTGCTCCATCCCGCTTTCGCGCAGCCACTGCAGATCGCCCAGCGTATTTTTGCTGCCGGGCAGGATCACCAGGTCGCTCGTCGTCAGATCCCGGGGATGACGGACGTAGCGCACGCGGACGTCCGGCTGCGCCGCCAGCGCGTTGAAATCGGTGAAGTTGGACGTATGCGGCAGCTGAACCACCGCAATCTCAATCTCCCGCTGCGCGGTGCTCAGGTATTTTCCCTTCTGCAGCGCCACGCTATCTTCATCTTCCAGATCGACCTCCAGCCACGGCATCACGCCCAGCACCGGAACGCCGGTCAACGCTTCAATCTGTTCGATGCCCGAGTACAGCAGCGCCACATCGCCGCGGAACTTATTGATGATCACCCCTTTCACCCTGGCGCGCTCCTGCTCCTCAAGCAGCGCCAGCGTCCCGTAGATGGCGGCAAACACGCCGCCTCTGTCGATGTCGGCAACGAGGATCACCGGACACTGCGCCATCTCCGCCATGCCCATGTTGACGATATCGCGATCGCGCAGGTTGATCTCCGCCGGGCTGCCGGCGCCCTCCAGCACCAGCACGTCATACTCCTGCGCCAGGCTGCGGTAAACCTCAAGGATCTGCTCGCGCAGGCGCGGCTTGTACTCGTGGTAGCTCACCGCGTCCATATGGGTCGCCACTTTTCCCATCAGCACCACCTGCGCGTTGAGATCGCTGGTCGGCTTTAACAGTATCGGGTTCATGCGCACGTCCGGCGCGATGCCCGCCGCTTCGGCCTGAAAGATCTGCGCCCGTCCCATCTCTTTGCCATCGGCGGTGATGCCCGAGTTCAGCGCCATGTTCTGTGATTTAAACGGCGCCGTGCGCAGGCCGTCCTGGTAAAAAATTCTGCACAGTCCCGCCACCAGCACGCTTTTTCCCACGTCGGATGCCGTACCTTGCAACATGATTGCCCGCGTCATAAGGCCTCCTTTATCGCGTTCTGTCGCCTTCGCATTAACACTCATCTTTCGCTTTACGCCGCACCGGCCAGCAGATAGCGCGCCAGCATAAACAGCGCCAGTGCCAGGGTTGATGCCACCCACATCAGCCGGATCGTGCGGGGGATGTCGTCGACTGAAATGTCGCGCACGTCGTCGCCAATCCACGGCTTTTCTACCCGCTGGCCAAAATAGTTGTTTGGACCGCCCAGCCGAATCCCCAGCGCGCCGGCCACGCTGGCTTCCGACCATCCGCAGTTGGGGCTGCTGTGGTTATAGCGATCGCGCCAGCCGATACGTACCGCTCTGGGACCATCGTTGCGGCATAAGAAGGCCGCCATACTCAGCAGCAGCCAGCTCAGACGAGCGGGAATAAGGTTGGCGACATCGTCAAGGCGGGCGCTGACCATGCCAATGGCACGATACTTTTCGTGCTTGTAGCCCACCATTGAATCGAGGGTATTCACGGCTTTGTAGGCCATCGCCAGCGGCGCGCCGCCGATCAGCAGGAAGAAGAGTGGGGCAATAATGCCGTCGACGGTGTTCTCCGCCACCGTCTCCACCACCGCGCGGTTAATCTGCTCCGGCTGGAGCTGAGACGTGTCCCGCCCGACGATCCACGAGAGCTTCTCGCGGCTCTGCGCCAGGTCCCCCTCGCGCAGCGGACGCTCAACGTCGCGGGCGGAGGTTGCCAGGCAGCGGCCGGCCAGCAGCGTAAAAATCATCCACACCTCAATCACCCAGCCAAGCCAGGGATGGATGCTTTCCGCCAGCGTCAGTACGCCCCAGGAAACGCCCCACGTCAGCCCTACCACCGCCAGCCACATCAGCCCTCCGCCGATGCGTAGCGCCCTGTCGCTGCGGCAGTAGCGCCTGACGACGCGTTGCGTGGCGGTAATGAGGTGGCCAATCCAGCGTACCGGGTGGGGCCAGCGCGGGGGGTCGCCGATGATCAGATCGAGGAGCCAGGCAACGCACCAGGCAAGTAGCGTCATCGCGCGGGCCTCGAAGACGCCTGCCGGCGTACGGGAATAGATGAATGGAGTCTTGCCGCCATACCCGGTTCCTGTTCAGGGTGGTCGGAGGGCAAAGGTGCAGCAGCGGTACGCGTTCGCCGGTACGCCTCTGGGCACCCTACTTACCACCGAGGTTGTTGGTGATAACCAACAGGCAGGATTTCTGGCTTAGCGTCAGCATCGCAGCGGCGGGGAATTTTAGCTCCCGTCGCTGGCACCCGTTGGTTGATTTCGCGAAAGCATCCTGAAGCTCTGCCGTTCGCGCAATAAGGAACGGCATTATGCCACACCGATGCGCCGGCGGCTTGCGAAGTCAGACGCCGACGGGCAGGATCTTCGCCAGCGCCGCAAGCAGCCGCTGATTCTCCTCCGCGCTGCGGATCGCCACGCGGAAATAGCCCGCCCCGAGGCCGGGGTAGTTGGCGCAGCTGCGAATCAAAATATGCTGCTGCAGCAGGGCATACTGCAGGTCGATGCCCGGTATATCGGCGCGCAGAAACAGATAGTTTGCCTGGCCCGGATAGACCGTCAGGCCGGGAAGCTGGCGGAGCTGCTGGTAAAAACGCCGGCCTTCTTCCGCCAGCCAGCGCCAGGTCTTCTGCTGGTAGGCGCTATCCTGCAGAATAATTTCCCCCGCCAGCGCGGCAAACGCGTTTATTGACCACGGCATCTGCCGCTCGCGCATCCTGGCGACGGCGCGTTCATCGCCGTTGACCAGATAGCCCAGCCGCAGGCCGGGGATGGCATAGAACTTGGTCAGCGAGCGCAGTACCCAGATATGTGGGTTATCGCGCAGCAGAGGAATAAACCCCGGCTGGTCGGGAATGAAATCGATAAAGGCCTCATCGAGGATCAGCGCGATGTCTAACGCTTTGCAGCGCGCGGCAATCGCCGCCAGCAGCTGGCTCTCCGGCAGCAGTCCGGTTGGGTTGTTGGGCGTACAGAGGAACAGGCAGTCGAGGTCCGGCGTCAGGGCCGTGAGAAGGGCCTCGGTCAGCTGCCAGCCGTCCTCTTCACGCAGCGCGAACTCGCGGATCGCACAGTCCACCGCGCTCAGCGCGCGGCGATATTCGGCAAAACCGGGCACCACAATCATCGCCTGCCGCGGCTTCAGGCCGCTTACGACGGTGAAAATCGATTCAGTTTCGCCATTGCCTGCGACGATCCACGAGGCGGGAATATGGTGATGTTCCGCCAGCGCCTCGTGCAGCTGCTGATAGTCCACGTCGGGATAGCGCTCCGCGCGGTCAAGATTAGCGATCAGGGCGCGTTTGAGGCTTTCAGGCATGCCCAGCGGATTGATGTTGGCGCTAAAATCGAGCAGCTGCGCGGGCTGAACGCCCAGCAGCGCCGCCGCCTCCCGCGTATTGCCGCCGTGGGCGCTCTTTAACAGGGCCATCTCTCGCTCCTTTTATCAGCCGAGCCTTGCCAGGGTTGCGCCATCGGCGAAGTAGGCCTTAATCCCCGCCAGTATCGACTCGGCAACCTGCTGCTGGAAGGCCGCCGTTTTCAGCTTCCGCTCCTCCGCCACGTTGCTGATAAACGCGGTTTCGACCAGGATCGACGGAATATCCGGCGCCTTCAGCACCGCGAAGCCCGCCTGCTCGACCTGGTTCTTATGCAGATCGTTAACCCTGCCCATTTTTTGCAGCACCGCTTTGCCAAACTTCAGGCTATCGGAGATGGTCAGCGACTGCACCATGTCGAACATCGTATGGTCGACGTAGCGGTCGCCGCTCTTGCTGACGCCCCCCACCAGGTCGGAGGCGTTCTGGGTTTGCGCCAGGTATTTAGCCGCGGTGCTGGTAGCGCCTTTGGTTGAGAGCGCAAACACCGACGAGCCGCGCGGCTGGCGGCTGGTAAAGGCATCGGCGTGAATCGAGACGAAGAGATCGGCGCGCTGCTTTTGCGCCTTGGCGACGCGCACCTTCAGGGGAATAAAGACATCTTCATTGCGGGTCATATAGGCCTTCATATTTCCCTCTTTTTCGATCAGCGCCCGAAGCCGACGGGCGATCTGCAGCACCACGTCTTTCTCGCGGGTGTGGTATTTGCCAACCGCACCGGAGTCTTCCCCGCCGTGTCCCGGGTCGAGCATGATCACAATCGGCCGGTCGCGCCCGGCCTTACCCGGCTTCGGCCCGCTTTCTGCCGGCGGCACCTGACGTTCGAGATCGCCCTTATTGTAATCTTCCAGCAGCGCCAGCAGCGGATCCTGCACGTCGGTCGCCGTAGACGGATAGAGATCCATCACCAGACGCTCTTTAAAGCCGGCAACCGGCGCGAGGGCAAAGAGCTGCGGTTTCACGTTCTGTTTGAGCTCAAACACCATGCGCACCGTCTGCGGATCGAACTGGCCGACGCGGGCGGACTTAATATAGGGATCGTCGTCGCGAATGCTGGTTCCCATGCCCTTCAGCACGGAATTAAGGTTGACCCCTTCCAGATCGACCACCAGCCGCTCCGGATTGCTCAACGCAAACTGCCGATATTTCAGCACATGGTTGGATTCCACCGTCACGCGCGTATAGGTTGACGACGGCCAGACGCGCACCGCGACGACCTGTGCAACGGCGGCTAAACCAACCGGACTGACGCTCATTAACCACATGGCGCTCGCCCCCTGTAAAAAACGGCGACGGCTTAATCCTGACTTGTATCCCGGCATGCCACTCCCAAGCAATAAAAACGCTTTCGTATCCAAAACAAACAGATTGACCGGAAACTTTAACGAAAGCCGTATAACCTGTCATCAATAAAAGGGTAAACAATCTTTGGTAGCACGCGTTAAGTCACAGTTCTTTCGCATATTCGTGACAAATTTTGGCTTGCGTTTACGCGAAAAACAGAATAAAAATACACTTATTACGAATAATCATGCATTGAGGGTTGTGGTCATGGTGAAGGAACGTCGCACCGAACTGGTAGAAGGATTCCGCCATTCAGTTCCCTATATTAACGCCCATCGGGGAAAAACCTTTGTTATCATGCTGGGCGGCGAAGCCATCGAGCATGAGAATTTCTCCAGCATAGTCAATGACATTGGCCTGTTACATAGCCTGGGCATTCGCCTGGTGGTGGTCTATGGCGCGCGTCCTCAGATAGACGCCAACCTGGCCGAGCATCATCATGAGCCGCTTTACCATAAGCAAACGCGCGTGACTGACGCCAAAACCCTCGAACTGGTTAAACAGGCCGCCGGCATGCTGCAGCTGGAAATTACCGCGCGCCTGTCGATGAGCCTCAACAATACCCCGCTGCAGGGCGCCCACATCAACGTCGTGAGCGGCAATTTCATTATTGCCCAACCGCTTGGCGTGGATGACGGCGTCGATTATTGCCACAGCGGGCGCATTCGTCGTATCGATGAAGAAGCGATCCACCGCCAGCTTGATAACGGCGCCATCGTGCTGATGGGCCCGGTTGCGGTATCGGTCACCGGCGAAAGCTTTAACCTGACTTCCGAAGAGATTGCCACCCAGCTGGCCATCAAGCTGAAAGCGGAAAAAATGATCGGCTTCTGCTCTTCGCAAGGGGTGTACAGCCAGGAGGGCGAGATCGTTCCCGAGCTGTTCCCGAACGAAGCCCAGGCGCGGGTTGAAGAGCTGGAAGCGGAAGAGGACTACAACTCCGGTACCGTGCGTTTCCTGCGCGGCGCGGTGAAAGCCTGCCGCAGCGGCGTGCGTCGCTGCCACCTGATCAGCTACCAGGAGGATGGCGCCCTGCTGCAGGAGCTGTTCTCACGCGACGGTATCGGTACCCAGATCGTCATGGAGAGCGCCGAGCAGATCCGCCGCGCCACCATCAACGATATTGGCGGTATTCTTGAGCTGATAAGCCCCCTGGAGCAGCAGGGGATTCTGGTGCGCCGCTCCCGCGAGCAGCTGGAGATGGAAATAGATAAATTCACCATCATTCAGCGCGATAACACGACAATTGCCTGCGCCGCGCTCTATCCGTTCCCGGAAGAGAAAATCGGTGAAATGGCCTGCGTGGCGGTCCATCCGGACTACCGCAGTTCATCGCGCGGGGAAGTGCTGCTGAACCGCATCGCGACCCAGGCAAAACAGATGGGACTAAGCAAACTCTTCGTGCTGACCACCCGCAGCATTCACTGGTTCCAGGAGCGCGGCTTTACGCCGGTGGATATCGACGTGCTGCCGGAGAGTAAGAAAGAGATGTACAACTATCAGCGCCGCTCCAAGGTGATGATGGCCGACCTTGGCTGAGCGAGCGTTCCCCTTCGCCGGCCAGGCGTAGCGCAGGCTGGCAAAGGGGAAGCGGCTGAACGCCGAGGTTACCCGCCGCTGGCGAAGATGTCCGCCAGCCCGCTGCGCCGTTCGGTGCGTGCCGCGATAGCCTGAATCAGCACCTGCTCATCGGCATAAATCGACAGCTGCCGTTTGGCGCGGGTTATCGCGGTATACACCAGCTCACGCGTCATCAGCGGCACGCTGCGGGAAGGCAAAATCAGGGCCGCGTGGTCAAACTCCGAGCCCTGAGATTTATGCACCGTCATCGCCCAGGCGGTATCGTGATCCGGCAGGCGGCTGGGCTGCACCGACTTAATGCTGCCATCCGGCATCGGGAACCAGACGCGAAGCCCGTCTCCCCTTTCCAGCGCAATGCCAATATCCCCGTTAAACAGCCCCAGCGCGCTATCGTTGCGCGAGATCATCACCGGCCGGCCTTCATACCAGCGCGAATGCCGCGGCAGCGCAATCGCCCGCTTACGGTTGAGCATCAGCTCGAGCTGTTCGTTCAGCCCGCTGACGCCGTAGGGACCCTCGCGCAGGGCGCACAGCAGCCGGAACTCGCCGAAAGCGGCGATCGCCGCCTCCGGATCCGCCCGCTCGCGCAGCAGCCGGAGATAGCGATCGTAGCCGGCCTGCGCCTGCGTCAGCATCGCCTCATACTCCTCGGTGGTGCCTAGCGGGCGCAGCACGATATCGTCGAACGGCTGGCGCAGGGTCGTCTTGACCCCGTGCCGATCGCCGGCGTTCACCGCCCGGGCCAGGCTACCGATGCCGGAGTGGCTGCCAAAACGATAGCTTTTTTGCAGCAGGCACAGGCTGTCGCGCAGGGCGCCCGCCGCCTCGCCCTCGCCGGCAGGCACCGGCAGGCCGGTCAGCCGCTTTAGCTGCGCCGCGCGCTCGGCGGTATAGCCCGCACTCACCCAGGCGCAAATATCCCCCAGCACCGCGCCGGCCTCCACCGACGCCAGCTGATCGCGGTCGCCGAGAAAAATCACCCGACCGTGCGCCGGCAGGGCGTCAATCAGGCGAGCCATCATCGGCAGGTCAATCATCGAGGCTTCATCCACCACCAGCACATCGAGGTGCAGCGGGTTGCCGGCGTGATAGCGCATACGCTGGCTGCCCGGCTGCGCGCCAAGCAGGCGGTGCCGGGTGCTGGCCTCCGTCGGCAGC
>NZ_JAQGFU010000138.1:0-11547 GCF_030078455.1 Klebsiella sp. Ech2A
GATGGACGATAATATTTCCGTTTCGACGGCGGCGCCTTTCTGCACCGCGCAAACCGTCCCCCAGGCCATCCGGCTGGCGCTGGGATCGGTCTCGACGGAGAGTTTGCGGCCCGCGCTGGTTAAGGTTCGCGAGGCGGTGGAAGCAGAACGGTATCGCTAGCAGCAGGGCGGCCGTTACGCCTTCGCGCAGGCCGCCCCGCGTCTCTATGCGACTTGGGGCGCCAGCCGATAGTGCGACTGCACCAGACCCGAAGAGAAGCTGCGGCTTGATAACAGCGTCAAATCGATATCCTGGGGCAGGGATCCGAACAGCGGTTTGCCCGAACCGAGCAGGACGGAAACGGTCGTGATAATGATATCGGCGACCAGCCCTTCGCGCAGGAACGACTGGATCAGCTGCCCGCCGTCGAGCCAGTCACTCAAAACAGGCGCTGCGCTCCCAGCACTCGTCGCAGCTCGGCGAGCGGCAGACGACCTCTCCCTGCTGAAGCAGGCAGCGCTGGCGGTAGAAGAACTTTTTCCAGCGCATATTGTGTTCGTTCATCACCACCAGCTGCGGAAAGCAGTCGCTCATCAGCAGGCGCAGCTCGGCCCGTGACGCCAGGCCAAGATCCTGCCAGAGATGGTTATAGGCCAGAGAAACCTCGGCGACGATCTGCGCCATCGGCCCGGCATCCTGCTGCATCCACCCCGCCAACCACGTAGCGAGCTGCCTGCGCTCCTCTTCGCGGGCGGCGTTCAGCTCCGCCATCAGGCGGCGGCGGGTAAGCGCCTCGCCGTCCAGCGGCGTTTCGACCTGAGCCAGGCTCTGACCTAATGCCAGCCAGTCGCTCTGGCTGAGCCCCATCCGCAGGGGAAAGCTGCCTTTCCCCGCGTGATAGAGCAGCCACAGGCGGTTTAGCCAGTCATGCGGCGCCATCAGGCGCCCCCCTGCTGCGCCAGCGCTGCGGGCCAGCTGCCCCGACGCTGCTGCCACCAGTCGGGGAGCACCTCGGAAACCGGCCGCCATGCCCCCTCGACGCAGGGCTCAATGCCCGCCTGCTCCAGCTTTTGCCACGGCGCATGGCCGATGCGCACGCAGAATACGGCTTTCACGTCCGCCAGCAGCGCCAGGATCGCCGCAAACCTGGCGTCGTTATCCTGCGGCTCGCAGCCGTCGCTGCCGTGGCAGTATTTCGGCGTAAACCGCTCATTGACCAGTACCATGCCGGCGGCCGACAGGCTGTAGATATAGAAGCGGTCGGCGTGACCAAAATGGCTGTCAATCACGTCTCCGCTGCCTGAGGCAACCGCAACCAGGCAGGCGTCGTCGGCCTCGGACTCTCCACGGGTGGCGATGCTGGCGTGAAGCCGGGCGCGCTGATGGAGAATAGGCAGCCAGGCGGGAAGGCTTGCGGCGGCCGGCAGCTCGGTAAACTGCTGGCTGCGATCCTCCCCCAGCATACCGATAGCGTCGGCGCGGCACTGATGGCAGTGGGTCATCTGCGGCATTACTTCGCCGCAGCGGCTGCGGGTGGCGGCAAGCATTTCGGCATCCGGCTCCGGCTGGCCGTTAAGGCCGAAAACCGTGCCGTGCTCCGGTCTGGCGATCAGCGGCATAATATTGTGAATAAAAGCGCCGCTGGCCTGCAGCCGACGGCTGACGTCGGCCATACCGCTGTCGTTAATCCCCGGGATCAGCACCGAGTTTATCTTCACCAGCACCCCTTTGGCGGTTAGCCTGCTCACGCCCTCCAGCTGGCGGGCGATGAGGATCTCTCCGGCCTCGCGCCCGCTGTAGCGCTCGCCGTCGAGCCAGAGCCAGGCATAAATTTGCGCGGCAACATCGGCATCCAGGGTATTAATGGTGACCGTAACGTGGTCAACGCCGACATCCAGCAGGCGATCCGCCGCGTCGGGCAGCATCAGGCCGTTGGTCGACAGGCACAGCTTCAGGTCCGGCAGCTGGTCGCGTATCAGCTCGAGGGTGCGGAAGGTGCGGGTGATATTGGCGAGCGGGTCGCCGGGACCGGCGATCCCGACCACTGAAAGCTGCGGGATGGCCTCGGCGACCTGGCGTACTTTGAGCACCGCTTGCTCAGGCGTCAGCAGCGTTGACGAGACGCCGGGGCGGGATTCATTGCTGCAGTCGAACTTGCGGTTACAGTAGTTGCACTGCAAATTGCAGGCGGGAGCGACCGGCAGATGCATCCGCGCAAAGCGGTGATGACCGCTGCGGGAATAGCAGGGGTGCGCTGCGGCCTTATCGGCAACGAAAGGCGTTAGTGCGCCGCTGTCCGCAGAGTGACAGGCTTTACCGGCAGGGAAAGAGGAGCAGGAAGTCATGGTCGTACCTTCATGGTTGGGCGATACCTTCCTGCTGCAAATGCTGTACCAAACGTCAGCTTTCCAACTAGCTGAAAATGAAAGAGAATATTGGGCGATAAATTGTCGCAATTCCGCCCCGTTGCTGACAATGTCCTGAACCTCACACGGCGGGTCAGATTCGCGGCATGGTGATGTCCATAATCTGGATCCGATAGGCGACCTGGCGCGGCGTCATCCCGAGCAGGCGCGCCGCTTTGGCCTGCACCCAGCCGGCTTTTTCCAGCGCGGCGATCAGCCGCTGGCGCTCGTCGAGGGTATTATCGAGCCAGCCATCCTCTGACGGGCCGCTGGCGGGGAGCGCTTTCGGCATCGTGTCGTAGTGATTGAATAAAATCACGTCCCGGTCGATCAGCCCGCTCTCCGACATCACCGCCGAACGCTCAAGGCAGTTTTCCAGCTCGCGAACGTTTCCCGGCCAGCTGTACTCCATCAGCAGGCGGATCGCGCCGTCGCTGATCCGCAGCGACCGCCCCTGATTGTGGGCGATTTTACGGACCAGAAAGTGTGCCAGCTCGGCGATATCCTCCTGGCGCTCGCGCAGCGGGGGCAGGGCGACGGGCATCACGTTGAGGCGATAGTAGAGATCCTCCCGGAAATGCCCCAGCCGCACCTCCTCCTCCAGATGGCGGTTGGTCGCCGCGATGATGCGCACGTTTACCCGCAGGGTTTCATCGCCGCCCACGCGCTCCATCTCTCCCTCCTGCAGGATGCGCAGCAGCTTGGCCTGGAATGAGGCGCTGCTTTCGCCGATCTCATCGAGAAACAGGGTGCCGCCGTCCGCCAGCTCAAAGCGGCCTTTGCGCTGGCGCACCGCCCCGGTAAAGGCGCCTTTCTCATGGCCAAACAGCTCACTCTCCAGCAGGGTGTCCGGCACCGCCGCGCAGTTAAACTTGACGAACGCGGCGGCGGCGCGCGGCGAATTATGGTGAATGGCATTGGCAATCAGCTCCTTGCCGGTTCCGCTCTCGCCGCGCACCAGCACCGTGGTATCCCAGCGGGAGACCTGACGAATAATCTCCATAATCTGGCGCATTGCCGGGCTTTTGCCGACCATCGTATCGAGGCCAAAACCGCGCGCAGGCGCGCAGGTACGCGGCCGCTCGGCCCTGGCGAGGGGCTGAGCTGGCTGCTGCGCGGAAGTCGGGAGGATCATCAGGCGAATGGTCTGGGCTATCAGGTTAGCCACGGTTTCAAGAAACCGCGTGCAGGCCGGGAGACGCTCGTCCTGGCGCACCATCGGCTGGGCCGATAGCACGCCAATGGGCTGAGAGTTGGGTCCCATCAGCGGCACGGCGATAAACGGCAGATCGTAATCATAGAGGCTGAGGCGATCGAGAAAGCGCCGATCGTCGGCGACGCGCGGCAGCACCAGCGACTGGCCCCGCGCCAGCACGGTGCCAACCAGTCCTTCCCCCGGCCGGTAGCGAATCTGCGTACTGCCCGGCAGCGTCTGGCCATCCGTCTGCTGTAGCGCTTCGATGCTGAGAATTTCCTGCTCGCTATCGTAAAGGCAGATCATGCCGTGCTGCATAAAGGCGTCGTTGTACAGCACGCTCAGCACCTCCTGGAGCGTCTTGCTGGCCTCGGTGGCGCGACTCAGCACCACGCTGATGCGCTGCATGGCGGTGAACTGTTGAGAGAGGTCGAAGCGCCTGACGGTGGTGTCGGGGTCGGGTTTGTGGGTCATAGCTCGCCTCCGTTTAGGGTGTTAAAAAGGGGGAAACGCAGCACAAGGCAGGTTCCCCCCTGCGGACGGGAAGTGAGTTCGATAGCGCCGCGATGGTGGGCGACCAGGGTCTGGATGAGCCGCAGCTCCATCCCCTTGCCGGGAGAGTTTAAGGCGTCGGGGGAGTGGGTATAGCGCACCTGCAGCAGCGGCACATTGTCGTTGAGGTAGAGTGAAAGCCAGCCCTCTTCCTCTTCGGCGTAGAGCTGCATCTCCAGCGGCACGGAGGGCAGCTCGGCGGCGAGGGCCAGCGTGCGGTCAAACCACAGGCTTAAGCAGGCCAGCAGCTGCGTGCGCTGGCCGAAGCCGATCAGGTGCGGGGAGGCCATATCGACCAGCAGCACCCCGCGATCGTCGAAGCGGGTGCGGTAGAGCGCGCACAGATCGTCGAAGAAGGGCTGCAGCGGCCAGGCGGCGTTGCTCTCCAGCGCCAGGGAGGGCCGGCAGCGCTGCAGGCGCGCCATCGCCTCTTCGCCTTCGCGCCACGCCGCCTCCAGCGCCACGTTACCGCCGCCTTCACCGTTCAGCCGGCGGGCCGCCGCCAGCATGTTGATCGGACAGTTAAGCTGAATGAGCGCCGCGTCGAGCGACTCGCGAATGGCGGCCAGCAGCTTACCGGCGGTCATCTGCTGCTTGAGCCGGTCGAGGCGGCCCTGCTCGTGCTGCTGGCGCTGCTGCGAGCAGTCGGTGATAACGACCAGCGTCCGCGCCGGGGCGCTATCGACGAAATAGCGGCTGGCTTCTTCGCTGACGCCGGGCAGCGCCCAGCAGGCGGCGACCGCCAGCAGCGGCCAGGTGGCGGCGTGCAGGCTTCCCGCCAGCCAGATCATCGCCGTCTGCACGTCGCGGACGTCGGCGGTGGTCATAAAAATGCCCACCGCCGCGGCCAGCGTCCAGGAGACGCCGATACCGATCAGGATAAAGCGCGGCCGCGAGCAGTCGCGCGCCAGGGCCAGCACCAGCAGCGCCACCAGCACGCCGCCGGCCATTCCCGCCAGCGGTCGCCACGCCAGCGCCGTCGCCGGGAAGAACAGGATCAGCGCCAATACCACCACGCTGGCCCCCTCCTTGACGCCGATAAGCCCCGGGTCCGCCAGCCCGTTACGGGTGATGCTCTGCATCGCCGCGCCGGCCATCCCCAGCATCGCCCCGCACAGCAGCGCCATAAACAGCCGCGGCAGGCGGATATCGAACAGAATAAAGCGCTGCTGTCCGCTGAGGCTATCCGCATCCAGCAGCGCGCGCAGCACGGTCCCGGAAGGCAGCGGAAAGCTGCCGCGCGTCAGGCCAAACGCGCCGAGAATGGCGATCGCGGCGAGTAGCCCGGCGGCGCTCTTCAGCGCCGCCGGGCGCAGCAGAATATGACGACTCCCCGCAGTCAGCGGGCGGAATCCGGCACGACGTGCGGCGCTTTTCATTTAAAGAACCTCGCGGCAATAAAGATAAACAGCGGCGCACCCACCAGGGCGGTCATCGCCCCGGTCGCCAGCTCCTGAGGCGCCACCAGGGTGCGCGCCGCAATATCCGCCAGCACCAGCACCAGAGCGCCCACCGGCGCCGCCAGCGGCAGCGCCAGGCGAATGTCCTCGGTAATCAGCCGCCGCACCACGTGCGGGACCACCAGCCCGACAAAGCCGATCGGCCCGGCAACGGCGACCGCCGAACCGCACAGCAGCGCGATGGCGGCGAGCCCCAGCAGCCGGGTCTGGGCAATTTTCACCCCCAGCCCGAGGGCGACCTTATCCCCCAAAGCCAGGACGTTAAGCCGCGGGGCGATGGTGAGCGCGATCAGCAGCCCGCCCAGCGACGGGATCAGCGCCGCGCGCAGCGTTTGCCACTTCAGCCCGGCCAGATCGCCCGCCAGCCAGGTGCGCATCGCAAGCAGCGTTTGTTCGTCCAGAATCAGGACCGCCGCGGTCACCGCCGACGCAAAGGCCGAGAGCGCCACCCCGCACAGGGTGATGCGCAGCGGCGTCATACCGCCGCGTCCGGAGGAGGCCAGCAGCATCACGGCGCCAAACAGCAGCCCTGCGCCGCAGGCGGCGGTCAGCGGGCGGCCGAACGCCGCCTCGCCGAGGCCCAGCGCCGAGGTCGCCACCACCGCCAGCGACGCGCCGGCGTTGAGGCCGAGAATGTGCGGTTCGCCGAGCGGATTGCGGATCACCGTCTGCAGCAGCATGCCCGCGACGCCGAGCGCGGCGCCGGTCAGCAGCGCGGCGGCCAGGCGCACGAGGCGTAAATCGACGATAATCCGCTGGTCAAAACTGCGCGGATCGTAATGGAGCAGCGCCTGCAGTATGGTGGGCGGCGCAATCCAGCGCGCGCCCAGCCCCAGGTGCACCAGCGAGCCGCCGATCAGCAGCAGGGTCAGCACCACCACGGCCAGCCGCGGCCGGGCGCGTCGGCGCCGGAGCATCAGCGCGCCGGCGCTCATTGTCCGGCCGCCTGGCGGGCGCGAAAGGGCATAAAGAACGGTTTACCGGTTTGCGGGTTCAGCGACATCTGCACGTCAACGTCAAACACCGTTTTAATCAGCTCTGGCGTACAGGTTTCATTTTCAGCAATCACTCCGGCAATGCGCCCCTGCTTAAGAAATACCAGCGTATCGGCATAGTTCACCGCAAAGTTCAGGTCGTGCAGGACGGTCACCACCGTGCGCCCGTGTTCGCGGGTCAGGGTCTGCAGCAGCTCGAGAATATCGACCTGATAGCGCAGATCGAGCCAGGTGGTGGGTTCGTCGAGCAGAATAGTGGCGGTTTGCTGGGCCAGCGCCATCGCTATCCAGCAGCGCTGGCGCTGGCCGCCGGAGAGGCTGTCCACCGGCAAATGAGCGAACTCAGCGGTGCCGGTCAGCGCCAGCGCCTCCTCCACCGCCCGCTCGTCGTCGGCCGACCACTGGCGCATCAGCCCTTGCCAGGGATAGCGCCCGCGCGCGACCAGCTCGAAAACCGTCAGCCCTTCCGGGGTGAGCGGCGACTGGGGCAGTATCCCCAGCCGGCGCGATACCGTCCGGGTGGGCAGCTCGTGGATAACCTCACCGTCGAGGCGTACGCAGCCGCCGAGCGGCTTGAGCATTCGGGCGATGGTCGATAGCAGGGTCGATTTCCCGGAGCCGTTGGCCCCGGCCAGTACCGTCATTTTGCCGTGGGGGATCGTCAGATTAATATCGTTGACGATAAGGGTCTGGCCGTATCCGGCCGACAGGGAATCCAGCACAATCCCCTGCTCTGCAGGCATCACCCGCTGTGGCATAACTCGCTCCCGCACCGCAGCGGCGTGGCATCAGGCCCGCACGGACTGCACTCAAACAAAAATACATCTCATTCTCTTTTGATCATGATGTGAATGAATGTAGTAGTCAATACTCTGTTTTACGCGCAGCGAAAAGTCACTACCGGCAATCTGGCGTAGCGGGACAACCTCAATTAAACACATTAAAAACATAATGATAAACACATCTTTCGCAGTTCATTCCGCCGCCAAAACGCCGCTTTCGCCGGCAGCATTTTTTTATCTTACATAACGTTTACTACTACATTGCTACGTGATTGAATGATTCTCAATTACATATCCGGGCGCGAATTATGGCGGTTCACGGATAGATAATATTTTTAAGGGCAATGATTTAATTGGCTTTATCTGTCCGCAAAGGACGGATTCGTTCACGAGAAACAGACAAATGACGCAATCAACTGTCCCTTTCACGACATTGAAAGGGCGTGCACTTTTTTCACTGATTTTTTTGGGTTCGTTTACCTCTCCGGGGATTATCGCCGCACAAACCGCAGCGGAAAAAGATAAAAATGCCGCCGACGAAACCATTACGGTAGTGGCCGACGGTGCGCAGCAGAACGCCACCAGCGGCTATCAGCCCCTCAGCAGCGCGACCGCGACGCTGACCTCAATGCCGCTGCTGGATATCCCGCAGGTGGTTAACACCGTCAGCGATCGGGTGCTGGAAGATCAGCACGTCACCTCGCTTGACGAGGCGCTGTATAACGTCGCCAACGTCGTGCAGACCAATACCCTCGGCGGCACCCAGGACGCCTTTACCCGCCGCGGTTTCGGCGCCAACCGCGACGGTTCTATTATGACCAACGGGCTGCGCACCGTCCTGCCGCGCAGCTTCAACGCCGCCGCCGATCGCGTGGAGGTGCTGAAAGGCCCGGCCTCGACGCTGTACGGCATTCTCGACCCCGGCGGGCTGATTAACGTGGTGACCAAACGCCCGGAAAAAACCTTCGGCGGCTCGATTTCGGCGACCTCCACCAGCTTTGGCGGCGGCACCGGCCAGTTTGACGTCACCGGGCCCATCGAAGGGACGCGCCTCGCGTACCGGGTCATCGGCGAATATCAGAATGAAGACTACTGGCGCAGCTTTGGCAAAGAGAAGAGCAGCTTTATCGCCCCTTCCCTGACCTGGTTTGGCGACCGCGCCACGGTCAACGTGGCGTACTCGCATCGCGACTACAGCACGCCATTCGATCGCGGGACGATTTTCGATCTCAATACCAAAAAGGCGGTCAACGTCGATCGTAAAACCCGCTTCGACGAGCCGTTCAATATTACCGACGGCTACTCCGATCTGGCGCAGATTAACGCCGAGTACCGGCTTAACGAGGCCTGGACCGCCCGTTTTGACTACGGCTACAGCCAGGATCACTACAACGACAACCAGGCGCGGGTGATGGCCTATGATTCGGCCACCGGCGACCTGACCCGCCGCGTGGACGCCACCCACGGCTCAACCCAGAAAATGCACTCGACCCGCGCCGATCTGCAGGGAGACGTGGTGATTGGCGGTTTCTACAACGAGATCCTCAGCGGTATCGCCTACGAGAACTACGATCTGCTGCGCACCGACATGATCCGCTGTAAGAATACCAAGGGATTCAATATCTACAATCCGGTCTACGGCACCGTCGATAAATGTACCAGCGTGTCGGCGTCCGATAGCGATCAGCGCATTCAGCAGGAGAGCTACGCCGCCTACGTGCAGGACGCGCTCTACCTCAACGATAGCTGGATCGCCGTCGCCGGCGTGCGCTACCAGTATTACACCCAGTACGCCGGCAAGGGGCGTCCGTTTAACGTCAATACCGACAGCAGCGACCAGAAGTGGACGCCGAAGTTTGGCCTGGTCTATAAGCTGACACCGACCATTTCACTGTTCGGTAACGTGGCGCAGTCGTTTATGCCGCAGTCGTCCATCGCCAGCTATATCGGCAACCTGCCGCCGGAAGAGTCCACCTCCTATGAGCTGGGCGCCAAGTTTGAGCTGTTCAGCGGCGTGACCGCCAATATCGCCCTGTTCGATATCGATAAGCGCAACGTGCTGTACAACGAAACGGTCGGGGATGAAACCATCGCCAAAACGGCGGGCAAGGTGCGCTCGCGGGGCGTGGAGATGGACGTCGCCGGGTCGCTCACCGACAACCTGAGCATCATCGCCAGCTACGGCTATACCGACGCCAAGGTGCTCGACGATCCGGACTACGCCGGCAAGCCGATGCCGAACGTGCCAAAACATACCGGCTCGCTGTACATGACCTATGACGTGCATAACGTCTACGCCGGCAATACCCTGACCCTCGGCGCGGGAGGACACGCGGTCAGCAAGCGTTCCGCCACCAACGGCGCGGACTATTACCTGCCGGGGTACGGCGTTGCGGACGCGTTCGCCGCCTACAAGATGAAGCTGCAGTATCCGGTCACCCTGCAGGTTAACGTCAAAAACCTGTTCGATAAGACCTACTACACCTCTTCGGTCGGCACCAATAACCTGGGCAACCAGATTGGCGACCCGCGCGAAGTGCAGTTTACGGTGAAGATGGACTTTTAAGCGCCCGACGCTCTCCCGGCGCAGCGCAAGGTTGCCGCCGGGAGAGACGCCCCATCGCCAATCCTACCAGTCCTCCGCCTGGCCCAGGATGCGCAAAATGTCCTGCCGATGGCCGACCAGCTGCGGATTATCGCGGTGGCGCGGGAAAGGTAGCGGCAGCGTAAATTCGGCAATAATCCGCCCCGGACGGGGCGACATCACCAGCACTCTTTCACACAGCAGCAGCGCCTCTTCGATATCGTGCGTCACCAGCAGGCTGGTATAGCCCTGCTGCTGCCAAAGCGCGATCAGCTCGCGCTGCATGCCGATGCGCGTCAGGGAGTCCAGCTTGCCTAAGGGTTCGTCGAGCAGCAGCAGCCGCGGCTCGTTGAGCAGCGCCCGCGCCAGCGCCGCCCGCTGGGCCATCCCGCCGGAGAGCTGACGCGGCCAGGCGGCGCTAAACGCCTCCAGCCCCATCCGCGCAATCAGCGCGTCGGCCTTTGGCTCCAGCCCTTTTCTCCCCTGCGCCTGGGGCCCGAGCAGCACGTTTTGCCGCACCGTCAGCCACGGATAGAGGGTTGGGTCCTGGAACACCAGGATCCGCTCCGGCCCCGGAGCCCCCATGCGGCGGTCGTCGATCTGCATCTGCCCGCTCTGCAGCGCCTCCAGCCCCGCCAGCAGCCGCAGCAGGGTAGATTTCCCGCAGCCGGACGGCCCCAGCAGCGCCACGCTCTCTCCGGGGCGCAACCGCAGGCTGATATTCTCCAGCACCGGTACCGTCTGGCGGCCCAGCGCAAAGGCGTGGCTCAGGTGGGCGATGTCGATGGCCGCGCCGGCCGGCGTCGCCGTGGTCGTTACCATGTCATGCCTCCTCGCTGCCAGCTCAGCAGCCGGTCGCGTAAAATAAACAGTCCGCTAATCAGGCCGGAACAGAGAAAGGCCATCACCAGCAGCGCGGCGTACATGTTGGGATAGGCCGCCCAGCCCTGCGCCCACTGCAGATAGAAGCCGATCCCCGATTTAACGCCGACCATCTCAGCGACGATCAGCACCGAAAACGAGGCGCCTAATCCCATAAACAGCCCGACGAAGACGTTCGGCAGCGCCGCGGGAATGGCCACCCGCAGGATCAGAAAACGCTGGCTGGCCCCCAGCGTGCGCGCCACGTCGTACCAGGCTTTGTCGATGCTCACCACCCCGGACCACGTCAGTACGGTGACCGGAAACCAGGTGCTGAGGGCAATTAAAAAGACGCTGGCCCCGAAGCTGGAAGGAAAGATAAACAGGCACAGCGGCAGCAGCGCCGTTGACGGCACCGGCCCGAGCAGGCGCAGCACCGGATGCAGCCAGTAGCCGATGCGCTGCGACCAGCCAATGGCCAGCCCGCTGATAAAACCGCTGGACGTTCCGAGCAGCACTCCGAGACTCAGCAGGCCCAGCGAGTGCAGCAGGCTATCGAGCAGGCGCGGCCAGTCGTCAAACAGGACTTCAATCAGCGCCTGCGGTGGGGCAAAAAACGGCACCGGCAGCAGCGCGGATTTCGCCGTCAGCCACTCCCACAGGCCGAACAGCACCGGCAGCAGCGCCAGCCATTTCCCGGCATGCTGCAGGCGCCCGCCCCGCTGGCGCCAGT
>NZ_JAQGFU010000139.1:0-11489 GCF_030078455.1 Klebsiella sp. Ech2A
TTTCTGCAGCTGCCCCAGCAAAGCTGGCAGCGCCCCGCCGACATCGCCCTGCGCGAAACCGTCGGCCGCTTAGGGCGCGAAGGTGAACGGCAGATGATGGCCGCCACCCGCGGCGTGAACACCCACCGCGGCGCCATCTGGGCGCTCGGTTTACTGGTCAGCGCCGTGGCGATGCATGGCGGTAACGCAGGCGCGCAGCAGATTGCACAATCCGCCGCCCTGCTCGCCCGCCTGCCGGACGGCGCCGCGCCGAAAACCTTCAGCAAAGGGCTGAAAGCCACGCATCAGTACCGGGTGCCTGGCGCACGTGAAGAGGCGCAGCAGGCGTTCCCGCACGTGATGCGGCTCGCGTTGCCGCAGCTGTTACGCAGCCGGGCAATGGGGGCGCACGAGAGCGCAGCCCGCCTTGACGCGCTGATGGCGATCATGACCTCGCTCAGCGATACCTGTGTGCTTTCGCGAGCCGGCATGCCCGGTCTGGAAGCGATGCAGGCAGGCGCCCGCGCGGTACTCAACGCCGGCGGTTGCGCCACGGCACAGGGCCGCGAAGCGCTCGCTGTGCTTGATGCTCAGATGCTCGCCCTTAACGCTTCGCCCGGCGGTGCCGCGGATCTTCTCGCCGCCACGCTGTTTCTTGACAGGGTCAGCCAGCCCGCGTCTTGCTCAATTTAAAGAGGATGTTATGGAACACATTACATTGTCATTTCCTGCCAGCCGCACCGTCAGCGGTAAAGCTCTGGCAGGCGTCGTAGGCTCCGGTGATATGGAAGTGCTGTTCACCGCAGCCGCCGGGGAAACCCTCAGTATTGATATCACCACCTCCGTGGACAACAGCAACCGCCGCTGGAATGCGCTGTTCGATCGCCTGAATCTGATCAACGGCCTGCCTGCCGGCAAGCTGATCATTCACGACTTCGGCGCAACGCCCGGCGTGGCGCGCATTCGTATCGAACAGGTATTTGAAGAGGTGGCTCATGCGTAACGATCGCAGCTTTATCGAATTACGGGCTCGCGAACGTGCCCACGCGCTGCTGGACGAAGGCAGCTACCGTGAATTGCTCGATCCGTTCGAAGGCATTATGTCGCCGTGGCTCGCGCCGCAGGGCGTTGTGCCGCAGTCCGACGACGGCATGGTGGTCGCTCGCGGCACCATTAACGGCCAGTCCGCGGTGGTGATTGCTATCGAAGGCACCTTCCAGGGTGGCAGCATGGGCGAAGTCTCCGGGGCCAAAATGGCCACCGCGCTGGAGCTGGCGGCGGAAAATAACCGCAACGGCATCCCAACCCAGGCGGTGCTGTGCCTGGAAACCGGCGGCGTGCGCCTGCAGGAAGCCAACCTAGGCCTCGCAGCCATTGCCGATATCCACGCCGCGATTGTCGATCTGCGCCGCTACACGCCGGTGGTCGGCATCGTGACCGGCACCGTGGGCTGCTTCGCCGGGATGTCCATTGCCGCCGCGCTCTGCAGCTACCTGATTGTCACCCGCGAAGCGCGTCTTGGCCTCAACGGCCCGCAGGTTATCGAGCAGGAAGCCGGGATCGAAGAGTATGACTCCCGCGATCGCCCGTTCATCTGGAGCATGACCGGCGGCGAAATCCGCTATGCCAGCGGCCTGGTCGATGCGCTGGTCGATGACGGCGTCAACGCGGTGAAAACCGCCATGAACGACGCCATCGCCAAAGGCGTGCCGGCACAAAACCGCAGCGACAAATATGCCGACTTCCTGACCCGTCTGAGCAACTTTGACACTCGTCAGCAGGCCGATACCGCGCAGATCAAACAGCTTTTCGCCGGGGAGGTGAAATGATGACTCAGTCCAATAGCCGTGGAGCCCTGTGGCTGGAAAAACTGGCGCCAAATGCGCCGCGCATGACTGGCCTGTGCCCTTCAGTACAGGTCGCCGACGGTGAGCTGAACAATGAGGCCGTACGCTTCATTGCCGTGGTGCCCGATGCCAATAACCACTATCCGCGCGCCGCGAAAGGCGAAGTGGGCCTGCTGGAAGGCTGGACGCTGGCAAAAGTGGTGAATGAAACCATCGATGCCGACGCGAACAGCGACGTGAAGCGCCCGATTGTGGCGGTGATCGACGTCCCAAGCCAGGCCTACGGTCGCCGGGAAGAAGCGTTCGGCATTCATCAGGCGCTCGCCGGTGCCGCAGGGGCTTACGCGAAAGCGCGCCTGGCGGGCCATCCGGTGATCGGTCTTATCGTCGGCAAGGCGATGTCCGGGGCGTTTCTGGCGCACGGTTATCAGGCAAATCGCCTGATTGCTATCAACGATAAAGGCGTGCTGGTGCATGCGATGGGCAAAGAGTCCGCCGCCCGCATCACCCTGCGTACCGTCGATGCGCTGGAAAAACTGGCGGCGACCATTCCACCAATGGCCTATGACGTCAGCAACTACGCCACCCTCGGCCTGCTCTCCGACCTGCTGAACCTCAGCAACCCGGATGCGCCGTCCGATGCCGATCTGGCGCTGGTGGAGCTCACCGTGCAGAAAGCCATCTCCGATGCGCGTAAAGACCCAAGCCTGAAAAACCGTCTCGGCGCGGAGAATCGCCGCAGCTCTGCCCTGGTTCGCGAACGGATGCGCGCCAGCTGGTAACGAGCACCATCGAAGTACGTAAAAAAAGACCTGCCGAAAGCGGCAACCGTCGGGCGCAGCATAGCGCCCACGGCAAGCCGCTTTTAGAAAATTATAAACATCGCAAATGTTCTCTATTTTTCTTACTACAGGTGATCTATGACTTATGTAATTGTTCATGCCCTTGCGCCGATTTTTCTGATCATGCTGCTGGGCTTCTGGGCCGGCAAAGCCAAAATGGTCGACAACAAAAACGTGTCGCTGCTCAATATCTTCGTAATGGATTTTGCCCTGCCCGCCGCGCTGTTCAGCGCCACCGTGCAGACCCCGTGGGCCGGCATTGTTGCCCAGTCGCCGCTGATCGTGGTGCTGACCGGCGCGATGTGGATCACCTATGCGGCGATCTACTTCCTGGCCACCGGCGTCTTTAAAAAGTCCCCGCAGGATGCCGCCGTGCTGACTCTCACCGTGGCGCTGCCGAACTATGCCGCGCTTGGCCTGCCGATTCTCGGTAGCGTGCTGGGTGAAAGCTCCGCGACGTCTCTTTCCGTCGCCGTCTCCATCGCCTGCGGTTCCGTGCTGATGACGCCGTTCTGCCTGCTGATTCTGGAGCGTGAAAAAGCACGCGCTGCCGGTGAAAACAGCGGTTCTACGCTGGCGATGCTGCCGGTGCTGATGTGGCGTTCGCTGAAAAAACCGATCGTGATGGGCCCGCTGCTCGGCGTGATCCTCTCGGCGATTGGCATCAAAATGCCGGATCTGCTGCTGGCGGCAATCAAACCGCTTGGCCTCTCGGCCACCGCGGCAGCGCTGTTCCTGACCGGTGTGATTCTGTCTGCCCGTAAGCTGCAGCTGAACGCCATGGTAAGCATTGCGACCATCGCCAAGCTGCTGATCCAGCCGTTTATCGCGTGGGCTATCGTTGTGGCTTTCGGCCTGCACGGCTCCGTAGCGATCACCGCTATCCTGATGATCGCGCTGTCTGCGGGCTTCTTCGGCGTGGTATTCGGTAACCGCTTTGGCGTACAGTCGCCGGATGCGGAAGCGGTGCTGCTGTTGAGCTCGGTTCTGTGTATCCTGTCGCTACCGCTGTTCATCACCTTAACTTCAGGCATTTGATATGACATTCACCTCGCGCCCGCACGATTTACTGTGGCTGAAAAGCCGCGACGCCCTGCTCAACGTCGAGGAGGCGTGGGTAGCCAGCCAGTGGCAGCCGGGCCTGCCCGTGGTGGTGCGGCGCGACGTGAATGATAGCGGCGATATTCCGGTAGGCGTGCGCGGCATAAAGCGCGAACAGCGCGCGGCCGGATGGGTAAAAGCCGGGTCCGTTGCCCGCATCGTCACGCCGGAAGCGCTGGTCGAACGCCAGCGGCTGCTGCATTCGCCGTTTGTTTCCCAGCCGCCCGTTCAGGCGGCTATTTTGCTGACCACCTTTGCGTGGCCGTGGATCTGGGGCATTACCGGCAGTACGGCCTATGCCCTCGCCACCGAAATTCCCGTCCTGCACGCCGACAGCGATCTCGATTTACTGATTCGCGCTCCTGAACCGCTGACCGACGACGAACTTCGGCAGTGGCAGGCGCAGGTGGAAAAGCTGCCGTGCCGCGCCGATACCCAGATTGAAACGCCCTTTGGCGCGTTTGCGCTCAACGAATGGCTGCGCGAAGGACGCGTTCTGCTGAAAACCGCCACCGGGCCGCAGCTCACCGCGACGCCGTGGCACAGGGAGTCATGATGAAAATCCTCTTTACCTTTCCCGGCCAGGGCACCCAGCGCCCGGGAATGCTGCAAAATCTGCCCGACGGCGAGGCCGTTCTTGCCGAAGTCCGTGCCGTCCTTGGCGATGAGGCCAACCAGCTCGACGAAGCCGGTGCGTTGAAGCACACCCGCGCGGTGCAGCTTTGCCTGCTGATTGCCGGCGTGGCGTGGGCTAACGAGCTTATTCGCCACGACGTTAAGCCCGACATCGTCAGCGGCCTGTCGATTGGCGCTTACCCTGCGGCAGTAGTGGCCGGCGCGCTGGATTTTCGCGACGCGCTGCGCCTCGTCGCCCTGCGCGGGGATTTAATGGAGCAGGCATACCCGCACGGCTACGGCCTGACGGCGATTATTGGCCTCACGCTGAATCAGGTTGAAAAGCTGATGGCGGGAAGCAGCACCTTCATTGCCAACCTCAATGCCGAAACGCAGATAGTGATTGCCGGCCGGGATGAGGATATGGCCGAGGTTGCGCGAAAGGCGCTGGCCGCCGGAGCCAGTAAGGCAACCCGGCTTGCGGTAAGCGTACCGTCACACTGTGCCTTGCTGGATAAACCGGCGGCAGAATTAGCTCAGGCGTTCGAATCCGTGACGTTGTCACGACCGTCGCGGGCGTATCTCAGCGGATCAACCGGCCGCGTGCTGTGGGAGCCGCAGAAAATCGCCGAAGACTTAGCCTTCAACATGGCGCGCACCGTGCAGTGGCAGGATGCGATGGTTTCCGCCAATCAGCGCGACGCGCGGCTGGCGATTGAGATGCCGCCCGGCAGCGTGTTGACCGGGCTAACCTACCTCGCAGGCTGGCAGGGCGACGCCATCTGCATGGAGCGAAACAGCGTTGAAGTGGCGCAGCACCTGGCGAAGCGCCTCAGCCGTTGAGGCTGCGGGCGTACATCCGCCCTTCCGCCGCCAGCGCCAGCAGGTCCGCGTCGCGTTCGCGATGGTGGGAATAGACAATCGAGATCAGCTGGCGCATCTGATAGGGTTCCGCCAGCTTGAGCAGCTGCACGTCGTTTTCGTAGACCTTTTTCATCCGCCCGGGCAGCAGCGCAAAGCCGACGCCGGCCTGCACCAGGCTTATCATCGAAAAGATATCGTTGACCCGGGTGACGATTTCAGGCTCGAAGGCGGCAACCTGAAAGGCCTCCCTGAAGCCCGCGTAGGTGGCAAATCCTTCCGCAAGCGAAACGAATTTGCGGTCGGCATAGTCGCGAAGGTCGGCGGGTTTCGCGGTATCCAGCCGTTCAGCCGCCGGCGCGGCGAGAAAAATATCGTCTTCAAACAGCGGCACCACGTCAAACTCGCTGTTGCTGAACTCCCCCTCGTTGGTGGCGATGAGGATCGCGTCCAGGGCGTCGTCTTCCAGCATATCCAGCAGCATCTGGTTGGAACCCATCGTCAGGTCCAGCTCCAGCTGCGGGCGCCGCAGCTTCATCCCCATAATGATCCGCGGGACCGTCTCCAGCGTGAGCGAATAGAGCGTGCCGATCCGCAGCCGTCCCTGGCCGACGCCGGCGACCTTCCGCGTCGCCTCCAGCCCGCGCGTCATCAGCGTGGTAACGTCCTGACAATACTCCAGCAGCGTCCAGGCCGCCGGCAGCGGCAGCAGGTTGCGTCCCTTATGCACAAACAGCGGGCAGCCCACCCCCTCTTCGAGGGTATGCAGGGCCCGGTGGACGCTGACGCCGCTGAGCTGCATCGCTTCGGCGGTTCTGGCGATATTGCCTTTGGCCATAAACATCATAAATACCGCCAGCTTACGGAAGGTAATATCCTGGCTAATGTCGTCTTTCACTGCGCTGCACTCCCTATTTCCGCCGCGGCTCACCATTTATCGAGTGAATTCAAGCCAGTATAACCGTAACGCCGGTAAATGCTTTAACGCAGAGCAAGGAATTGCCGAACGGGACGTGAGGCGGCGCTGGCGTGGATAAGGCAAAAAAAATGCCGGTCAGCTGCTGAGCTGACCGGCATGACGCACGCGGGCGGGGTTAATACGGCGGCTACAGCGCCATATCGTGCTGCGGAGATTCCGCAGGCTTAAGCTCGGCAGACGGCGCGGCGGCGGCCTGGGAGTGGGTCATATCAATCACCGGCGGCTTGGTCAGCTGCAGCGTTGCGGCGGTATCGTCCCACACCTGCTGGGTCAGCGCCGGGCTGTCGTTCAGCTTCTGGCCATAGCTCGGCACAATCGCGTGGATGCGGCTCTGCCACTCCGCGGAGCTGAACTGCTGCGGGAACATCTGCTTGAGCACGTTCAGGGTAATCGGCGCGGCGGTAGAGGCGCCCGGAGAAGCACCAAGCAGCGCGGAGATGGTTTTCTGCTCGTCGACCACCACTTCGGTCCCCAGCTTCAGGATCCCGCCCTTCTCGGCGTCTCTTTTAATGATCTGCACGCGCTGGCCTGCCTGAATCAGCTTCCAGTCCTCTTTACGCGCTGCCGGATAGTACTCTTTCAGCGCCGCAAAGCGGTCGTCATCGCTGAGCATCACCTGGCTTACCAGGTATTTGACCAGGTCGAAGTTGTCGAGACCGACGTGGGTCATCGGCAGAACGTTATCGGTGGTGGTGGTGCTCAGCAGGTCGAAGATCGAACCATTTTTGAGGAACTTAGTCGAGAAGGTAGCGAACGGCCCGAACAGCACCACGCGCTTGCCGTCAAGGAAGCGGGCGTCAAGATGCGGAACCGACATCGGCGGCGCGCCGACCGAGGCCTGGCCGTAAACTTTTTGCAGATGCTCTTGGGTCACCGCCGGGTTTTCGGTCATCAGGAAGGAGCCGCCCACCGGGAAGCCCGCGTAGTTATCAGCTTCCGGAATGCCGGTCTTTTGCAGTAATTTCAGCGCGCCGCCGCCGGCACCGATAAAGACATATTTCGCGTCAATCGCCTGCTCGTCGCCGCTATTAACGTTCTTAATCGTCACGTGCCACGAATTATCGGCATTACGCTTAAAGGCGGTAACCTCAGAGGAGGTTTGCAGCGAGAAGTTATTACTTTTCTTCAGGCTGCCGATCAGCTGACGGGTTATTTCGCCGTAGTTGACGTCGGTCCCGACCGGGGTCCAGGTGGCCGCTACCTTTTGCTGCGGATCGCGCCCTTCCATCACCAGCGGCGCCCACTGTTTAATTTGCGCATGGTCGGTGGAGAATTTCATCCCCTGGAATAAGGCGGTTTGCTGCAGCGCGGTATAGCGCTTTTGCAGATAATCCACGTTATCGCCCCAGACGAAGCTCATATGCGGAGTGGAGTTAATAAAGGAGTGCGGGTCGCGCAAAATGCCGCGCTTGACCTGCGCCGTCCAGAACTGACGGGAGATCATAAACTGCTCGTTGATATCCAGCGCCTTGCTGACGTCGATAGAGCCGTCTGCACGCTCTGGCGTGTAGTTCAGCTCCATGTTTGCCGAGTGGCCGGTACCGGCATTGTTCCAGCCGTTCGAGGACTCCAGCGCCACGCCGTCAAGCTTCTCTACCATCACCTGCTTCCAGTCCGGCTGGAGTTCCTGCAGCCAGGTCCCGAGCGAGGCGCTCATGATCCCGCCGCCAATCAGCAGAAAATCCGTTTTTTTTGCGGCGTCGGTATTTGCGTAGGTTGCCGTACTGACGAACATCGCCAGCGCGGTCAGGGATAAGATCGAGTTTTTTATTGCAGGCATAATAGAATTATCGCATAGCATAATGAAATAAGTGTAAACATGTTAACGCACTTTCATTATATTTTAAAATGTCATTTACATTTTCCGCACAGTTAATCAATTATTTGATTTCACTTTTTTAACTTAAAAAACCAGAAAATGATTAATGAAATTAAAACGGGTCAACGCAGGGCGATAATTAGAGGGCTGGCGGCGCACGCGGCGGTTTATTTAGTTACATAAGAAAAAAATAGCGGCGCGCGGAATTATAGCGCGCCGCTGATAATTAACGCTGCGACTCTGCCAGCTGAGGCGTTTTATCCCGTAACGCAATGCGCAGATGATCGTTGTTTTCCATCAGCAGCTCCCGCGCCTGCCAGGCGTCAAGCCCGGCGAGCAGCATCAGAATCGCCGTCCGACAGTGCTGGTTGCAGGCGGCAAGCGCGGCTTTCGCCTCGCTGCGCGAACAGCCGGCGGCCTCCATAACTATGGCAATTTGCCGTTCAGCCCAGCGCGGGCTGGTGGCCTGCAGATCGACCCGCAGGTTGCTGAAGACCCTGCCGCCGCGAATGGCCAGCCCGGTGGTCAGCATGTTGAGCAGCTGCCGCTGCGCCAGCTGCGCTTTCGGGTTACCAAACCCCGCCACCGCTTCCGGGCCGGTTTGCGGCGCCACGATAATATCCGCCAGCTGCGCCGCTTCGCTATCCGCCTGCTGGGTCAGCACCGCAACCGGCGCGCCGAGCGACCAGGCGTGGCGCATCGCGCCCCACACCCACGGCGTTTTGCCGCTGACCGTCAGCGCCAGCAGCATATCGTTATCGCTGAACCGCAGCGCCTGCAGCTCAAGGGCGCCAAGATCGTAGTCGTTAGCGGCCGTTTCCATCTCCTGCAGCGCCGCCGCGGGCCCGCCGGCAATGAGCCCCACCAGAGAGTGTTTCTCCTCAGGCGCAAACTCGCTGACCGCCTGCAGGGCCGCGCGGCCGGATGCGCCGGCGCCGACGATCACCAGCCGCCCTCCGCGGCTCAGGGTCGCGGCGGCGTTATCGACCAGGCGGGTCATGTCTGCCAGGCAGGCGTCGATGGCGTTGGCAATCTGCCGGCCGTCGGCGTGCAGCAGCGTCAGCATGTCATAGGTGGTAAGAGTATCGATGCGGCGGGTATCCGGGTGGCGTCGTTCCGTCATTGAAGCGGTTGGCTTACTGCTCATAAAAACCTCCATTTAAATAACTCCGCATTTACTATAGGGATAATTAACCTCGCCTCCTGCGAGTGGGGTCACGCTTCCCGGCTCCCGGCGGCGGGTTTATTGCTTTTTTACATGCCTTTAAGAAATTCACACCTTCAGCGATAATAGGCCTTCGCTGTTTACCCTGGGGTTGTTATGAACGAGTTAGCGGAGCAGGAACCACCCGCACGCAGGCGCCGTAAGAGCATGAAGCTGAGTACCGCCGTGACGCTGATGATTGGCAGCGTGCTGGGGTCGGTGCTGCTGCTGGTGTATGCGCTGTGGTTTATCCAAATCAGTGATACCACCCGCGACGGGCTGAAGGACACCGCCCTGGCGGTGGCGCGAACGCTGGCCGATATGCCGGAAGTGAAGCGCGGCCTGACCCTGCCGGCGGACAGCAATATTATTCAACCGCTGGCGCAGGCGATCGTTCGGCGCAACGATCTGCTGTTCGCGGTGGTCACCGATATGCAGGGGATTCGCTACTCGCACCCCAACAGCCAGATCATCGGCCAGCGGTTTATCGGCGATGACATTAATCCTACCCTGCAGGGAAAGGAGAACGTTGCCGTCAACCACGGCGTGCTGGCCCCGGCCCTGCGCGCCTTTACGCCGGTCTTTGACGCGAACCACCGGCAAATTGGCGTCGTGGCGATCGGGATATCGCTCAGCAAGGTCGATACCCAGATCGCCAACAGCCGCTGGGACGTCCTCTTTACCGTGCTGTTCAGCGCCCTGGTCTGCGGTATCGGAACCTGGAGTCTGGTTCGTGGTCTCAAGCGCGTGCTGCTCGGCCTCGAGCCGCAGGAGATCTCCACCCAGTTCCAGCAGCGCCACGCGATGCTGCATTCGTTAAAAGAGGGGGTGGTGGCAATCGATAGCGAAGGACGGGTGACGCTGATCAACCCCGCCGCGCGCGAAATTCTGTTCAGCGGCCCCGATAAAACCCTCGGCCATACGCCTCTGCTGGCGGATTTACAGGAGGTCCTACATACCGGGAGGCCCATCTATGACCGCGAGCTCGGCTGCAACGGCCTGCTGCTCATCAGCAACACCGTGCCGGTGCGCAGCCAGAATGCCACCGTCGGCGCCATCAGCACCTTCCGTGACAAAACCGAGGTCAGCCAGCTGCTGCAGCGCCTCGACGGCATGGTCAACTATGTGGATGCGCTGCGCACCACGTCCCATGAGTTTATGAATAAGCTGCACGTGATCCTCGGCCTGCTGAATATGAAAAGCTATGACAAGCTGGAGGAGTACGTGCTACAAACCGCCCACACCTATCAGGCGGACATCGGCGAAATCCAGCACCGCATCAAATCGCCGGTGGTCGCCGGCTTTTTGATTGGTAAAATCCAGCGCGCGAAAGAGCGCGGATTTAGCCTTAGCCTCGCGGAAGAGAGCCTCGTCCCCGACTGCCCGAACGAAAAGCAGATCACCGTGCTGGTCACCGTGCTGGGTAATTTGATTGAGAACGCGCTGGACGCCATGAGCGGCCAGCACGAGGGCGAAGTCAGCCTGTTGCTACACTATCAAAACGGCTGGCTAAGCGGCGAAGTGAGCGACGACGGCCCGGGGATCCCGGAGGCCAATATCGACGCCATCTTTAATAAAGGTTTCTCCACCAAAGGCGAGAATCGCGGCGTCGGCCTGTTTCTTGCCAGCCAGCAGCTGCGCGAACTGGGCGGGACGCTTGCCGTCGAGTCCGAACCCGGCGTATTTACCCAATTTTTTGTTCACCTTCCCTGGGATAGTAAAAGGAACAGTGCGTGATAAATGTATTAATTGTTGATGACGATGCCATGGTCGCCGAGCTGAACCGCCTGTACGTGGCGAGGATTTCCGGTTTCCGCTGCTGCGGCACCGCATCGACGCTGAATAAGGCCCGGGAGATGATTAACGACGGCGAGCTGGAGATCGATCTGGTGCTGCTCGACGTCTATATGCAGCATGATAGCGGCCTGGATCTGCTGCCGACCATTCGCGCCTCCGGCCGCGCCATCGACGTGATTATGATCACCTCCGCCGCCGATGCCGCAACCGTGCAAACGTCGATGCACTACGGCGTTATCGATTATCTGATCAAGCCCTTCCAGTTCCCGCGTTTTGAGGAGGCGTTAACCGCCTGGCGCGAGAAAAGAAAGCTGATGACCGGACAGACATATTATGAGCAGGCTGACGTTGACCGCCTGCTGCACGGCGACGCGCCGGAAGCCACCGACGCGCGCAAGCTGCCGAAGGGGCTCACCTCGCAAACGCTGCGCACGCTGTGCCAATG